>CALWYA010000013.1 GCA_944385645.1 uncultured Oscillospiraceae bacterium | reverse complement strand
CACGGCGCCCCAGGCCCAGAAGCGATGTTGTTTCATTGCAATTTCCTCCTGTGCGGAAACAAGCTCGTCTCTTTGCGGATTGAAACATTATAGCAGAGGAAGAACCTCCTGTATCGCCAAACCGGACGGGGTTGTGCCGGTTCAGACATTTTTCCGGTATTGGGCCGGCGTCACGCCGTACTGCCGCCGGAAGGCGGCGGTGAACTGGCTGGCGCTGCCGTATCCCACCGACTGTGCCACCCCCAGCACACTGAGAGAGGAACTGCGTAGCAGCTCCGCCGCCCGCTCCATCCGCCGCTGCCGCAGCCAGGCGTGGACGGGCAGGCCGTACAGGCGGCGGAAGCCCTCCTTGAAGGTGGTGGCGGAGAGACAGGCCCGGCGGCTCAGGGCCGGGATAGTGAGGGGCTCGTCCAGGTGCTCCTCCATATACCGGCGGGTGTCCGCCAGCGCCCGGGCAACCTCCCGCTCCAGTGCCGGGGCTGTGTCCGTCTCCGCCTTCTCCGGGGCGGAGAGCAGGTAGAGCAGCTCCACCGACTTCCACACGCACCAGCGGGCCTGTTCGCTGTGCGGCAAGCGGTCCAGGTCGGCAAAGGCCGCCCGGCTCCAGTGAGTGGGGCCCTCCACGGCGCAGCCGCCCCGGCCAGCCATCCACCGCCGCACTCGGCCTGTGTCCAGGGTCAGTCCGCCCAGTAGGGTACAGATGGTTTGCAAACTCTCCCGGGCGCCCCGGGCGTCCACCGCCACCAGGATACCCTCCAAGGGGGCGTCCACGCTGGCTCCGGTCAGATTGGAGAGGTCGGTGAGAATCAGCACCTGCCGGGCACCGGCGGTCAGGAATGATCCGTCCCGCCGGGTCAGGGTCATTGACCCGGCCAGGCAGAACAGGGCCTCGAAGTGGAGGTGCTCCAGCCAGAGAGGCAGGGAAAGCGGCCCCTCCTCCAGAGAGAACAGGCAGGCCCGTGCGCCGGGCATCACCTGGGTCCAGTCCCCCTGGTCTGCCCAAAATTCCGCCAACATCGTCTACTTCATCTCCATCTATTTGCGCATTGGCCGTTTACCGGCCGAACAACCCCTTCTTCTCCCAGGGTTCCTTCCGGATCTCCCCCACGTCATAACCAGTGGCAGAGATGGCCGCCCGCAGGGCGGTTTCGTCCAGCTCCGCCTCCGCAATCACCGTGGTTTCGTTCTTGCCCCGGGACGAGGCGACCTTCTTCACCGGAAGGGCCTTCCGCACCGCGTCGTTCACATGGCTCTCGCACATAGCGCACATCATGCCGCTTACTTCGATTGTATACTTCCACATTGTCTGTTCCTCCTGACTGCTCAAAAGTTAAATAAGACTAACTTGTGGATATAAAAAATGAGGATTTTCCGGCTGTCCCGCTCAGCCCAGCGCCACGTCCAGCGCCATCATCAGGGTGAAGCCCAGGGCGAAGGTCAGCGTCCCCACATTGGAGTGCGCCCCCTGGGACATCTCCGGGATCAGCTCCTCCACCACCACATAGAGCATGGCCCCGGCGGCGAAGCTCAGCAGATAGGGCAGGGCCGGGACCACCAGCCCGGCGGCCAGGATGGTCAGCAGCGCACCCAGAGGCTCCACCGCGCCGGAGACCACACCCCCCGCAAAGGCCCGGGCCTTGCCCACCCCCTCCGAGCGCAGGGGCATGGAGATGATGGCCCCCTCGGGGAAGTTCTGGATGGCGATGCCCAGGGACAAGGCCAGGGCGGCCGTCATGGTGATCTGTCCCTCTCCCGCCAGAAAGCCCGCATAGACCACCCCCACCGCCATCCCCTCGGGGATGTTGTGGAGGGTGACCGCCAGCACCATCATGGTGGAGCGCCCCAGCCGGGTGCGGGGTCCCTCCGCCTGCTGGCTCCGCTGGTGGAGGTGGGGGATCAGATGGTCCAGCCCCAGCAGAAAGAGGACGCCGGCCCAAAAGCCGACCACCGCCGGCAAAAAGGCCCAGGCCTCCGCCCCGGCGGACTGCTCCATGGCGGGGATCAGCAGGCTCCAGATGGAGGCCGCCACCATTACGCCGGAGGCGAAGCCGGTGAGCCCCCGCTGCATCCGGTCCCCCAGCCCCTTCTTCAGAAAGAAGACACAGGCGGCACCCAGGGAGGTGCCCGCAAAGGGGAGCAGCAGGCCATAGAGCACGGGTGCATCCATCGATCAGGCTTCCGGCCGCTCCGGCCCGTGGCTGTGCCGCCCGCAGCAAGGTCCGCCGCCGTGATGGCCGCAGCAGCAGACCCCGTCCGGGTCGGTGGGGTCCAGGTGCAGGAGATCCACCCGAACCGTGTTCTCCTCCTGTATATCCATCTGATCCAGCTCTTCCAGCATTTCGCACACTCCTTCAAACCAAACCGCAGTGTTATCGTTTACTTTGGTTAGCAATAACTAACTATAGGGGAATTATAGCGCCGGCCGCTCCCGTTGTCAAGGGATACTTCTGTTTCCCTGACACAGCAAAGCCTCCGGGCAAGCCGGAGGCTTTGACATCAGGCATCGTGCGGAGTCCTGTCTCTCTTCTCCCGCGTCAGGATGGCCCGGACCAGTCCCTGGACGGAGATCTCCGGAGCGGTCAGGCAGGGCGCGGCGCTGCGGGCCGCCAGGGCCCGGGCTGTGACCGGCCCGATACAGACGCAGGTGAGCTCGTCGGGGAGGGTCACCCCCTGATCCAGCAAAAATTCCACTCCGCTGGCGCTGGAAAAAACCAGATAGTCCGCCTCCTCCAGCCTGGTCCGCAGCCCAGCGGCATCCGCCGGATCGGGCCGGAGCTCGTACAAGGGGACGTCCTGAGCGGGAAAGCGCCGAGACAGCTCCCGGTATAGGTCCCGTGAGCCCAACCCGGAGCGGAACAGACGCACCGGCCGCCCCGGGTGGACGGCCCGCTCCAGCGCCTGGGCCAGCCCCTGGGTGGTGTGAACCTCCGGGCAGAGATCCGGGGTGATGCCGTGCGCCCGGAGCGCGTCCCCCGTGGACGGGCCGATCACGGCAAAGGAGCAGCGGCTCAGGCTCCGCATATCCACCCGTGCCTCCCGCAGCGCCTGAAAGAAAGCCTCCACGCCGTTTCGGCTGGTCAGCACCACCCAATTCGGCTCCCGGGACAGCAGGGCCCAGTCAAAGTCCACAGGCAGCGGACGGGGCCGGGCGGTCATCAGGGAAAAGGGACTGGCTCCCAGCTCCAGCAGCAGGGCGCGCAGCCGCGCCTGGAGGTCCGGGGTCCCGGTCAGGGCCACCCGGACCCCCTCCAGCGGCCTGGCCGCCGGAGAGGTCAGGTCCAGAGCGGCGGTCTCCCCCACCACAATGACCGCGGGGGGCGCTGCCCCCGCCTGTCTGGCCGCCCGGGCGATTTGGCTCAGCGGAGCCCGCACCGCCATCGGCCTGGGGGCGCATCCGCCGGAGATCACTGCGGCGGGGGTGTCCGGTCCGCGGCCCCCGGCGAGCAGACTGTCCGCGATCTTCTCCAGCCGGGACAGCCCCATGAGGACCACCAGCGTCCCCTCCGCACCGGCCAGCTGCCGAATTCGGTCCACGCTCCCATCCGCCGTGCGGGCGGTGACCACATGGAAGGAGCGGCTCAGTCCCCGGTGGGTCACCGGGATGCCCGCCTGCCCCGGGATGGCCACAGCGGAGGAGACGCCGGGCACCACATCAAAGGGGATGCCCGCCCGCTGGAGGGCCTGGGCCTCCTCTCCCCCCCGCCCAAAGACAAAGGGGTCTCCCCCCTTCAGCCGAACCACCGCATGGCCCGCCCGGGCCAGATCGATGAGGGTGCGATTGATCTCCTCCTGGGAAGGACCGGGGCGGCCCTCCCGCTTCCCCATGTAAAGGCGAATTGCCTGTCGCGGCGCCGCCTCCAGCAGCTCCGGGTCGATCAGGTCGTCATAGACCACCGCGCCGCACTCGCCCAGCAGCCGGTATCCCCGCAAGGTGATCCACTCGGCGGGGCCGCAGCCCGCGCCCACCAGATAGACCCGGCCCAGTCCGCCGCTCATGGCTCCTCCTCCCCGCTGCCCGCCTGTACCAGGGCAGCTGTCTCCTCCGGGGTCAGGGGGCGGCCCAACTCCAGGCACCGCCGGCACAGCGCCCGCAGCACCGCCTCCCGTCGGGCGGTTTCCTCCACTTCGGACCGGACCCAGGGGCGGACCGAGCCTAGATAGTCCAGAATATCCTCGATCCTGTCGGGAAGGCACCGGGCAAAGCGGTCCCGGAGCTCCGCCGCCGCCGTGGGGCTGCATCCCCCGGTGGACACCCCCACGGTCAGCTCCCCCCGCCGCAGCAGAGCGGGAAAGAGGAAGGTGCTCGCCTCCCGGTCGTCCACCACATTGACGGGGATACGCCGCTCCCGGCACAGGGCGGCCGCCCGGCGATCCGTCTCCGGGCCGGCGGCGGCCAACACAAAGGCCGCCCCGTCCAGATCCTACTCCCGGAAGGGGCGGCGCCGAAGGGTGAGGCCGGGCACGGCCTCCAGCTCCGGAAGGATGGCCGGCGCCGTGACGGTGAGCCTGGGGCCGAAGGGGAGCAGGCGCTCCACCTTGCCCAACGCCACCCGCCCTCCGCCGATGACCAGACCGGGGACCCCCTTCAGGTCCACAAAAAAGGGAAAACAAGCCATTTCAACGCCTCCTCAGCCGCAGGAAACACAGTAGTACTGCCAGCCCTCCGGGGTCTTCACCCGTCGGACCGACACGCCGAACACCCGGTCCAGGGCGCCGGAAGCAAACAGCTCCTCCGGCCGGCCCAGTCCGGCCAACCGGCCAGCCCCCAGCAGCGCGACCCGGTCCGCGCCGCCCAGGGCCAGGGGCAGATCGTGGAGAACCAGGGCCACCGCTCTCCCCTGCCCGGCCAGCCGCCGGGCCAGGGCCGTCACCTCCAGCTGGGCCGCCACGTCCAGATAGGCCGTGGGCTCGTCCAGCAGAATGACCGGAGTATCCTGGGCCAGGGCCATGGCCAGATATACCTTCTGCCGCTGTCCCCCGCTGAGGGTCGGGACCGGCAGTGGGGCCAGCTGCGCCGCCTCCACCTCCTCCAGCGCCCGGCGGGCGGCGGCGTGGTCCTCCGGCCGGTAGCGCCGGGGATAGGACAGGTAGGGAAACCGGCCGTGGAGCACCATGCGGTAGGCGGTGATATTGGGAACGCCCCGAGACTGGGGCAGATAGGCCACCGTCTGGGCCAGCTGCCGGCGGGTGAGGGCGCTGACGGGGGTTCCGTCCACCAGGACCTGTCCCCCGGAGAGGGGCTGCAGCCCGGCGGCGGCCCGCAGCAGGGTGCTCTTTCCACAGCCGTTGGGTCCCAGGAGGGCCAGCACCTCCCCGGGGCACAGGTCCAGGGTGACGTCCCGAAGTACCGGCGGCCCCCCATAGCCGGCGGTGACGTTCTGAAGCTGGATCACGGGATGCGCCCCCCTCTCTGCCGCAGGAGCAGCCAGATGAAAAAGGGTCCCCCAGCCAGGGAGAGGATGATGCCCACCGGAAGCTGATAGGGGGCAAAGAGCAGCCGGGCGAGCAGGTCGCACAGGGTGAGCAGGGCCGCGCCCCCCAGGGCGCAGGACAGGAGGAGGGGCAGGCTGTCCTCCCCCACGGTGCGCCGCATGATGTGGGGGACGATGAGCCCCACAAAGCCCAGCAGCCCCGCAAAGCTGACGGCCGCCCCCGCCAGGGCGGCGGCCAGGGCCAGCAGAAGCAGGCGCAGAGGCCTGACCGCCAGCCCCAGGCTCTGGGCGGTCTCCTTCCCCAGGGCCAGGACGTCCAGTTCCCCGCTCAGGGAGAGCAGGAGGAGCAGGGCGGGCAGCGCCACCCAGAAGGCGGGGGCCAGCCGGTCCATGGACAGGTTCTCCAGTCCGCCGATGCGAAAGTCGGTATAGCCTACCAACGCGTCGGGGACCAGGGTGACCACGGTGTCGATCCCCGCCCCGAATATGCTGGACACCGCCACCCCGGCCAGCACCAGGGTGATCCGGCTGGCCCCGGTGCGCTCGGCGATGATCAGCACCAGCAGGACGCCGGCCAGAGCCCCCATGAAGGCGGCCAGGGGTGCCAGAGCGGTCCCCCTGGGGACAAGGGCGGTCCACAGCACCACCGCCAGCCCCGCGCCGGAATTCACCCCGATGATATTGGGGGCGGCCAGGGGGTTGTTCAGCACACTCTGGATCACCGCCCCGGACACCGCCAGGGCCGCCCCCGCCAGCAGACAGCCGCAGGTGCGGGGCAGGCGGGCCAGCCGGATGATCTGCCCCTCCAGGGTCCCGTCCAGCCGGCCCAGCAGGGCCTCCGGGACCAGGGCGGGCGACAGGGGGACGGAGCCCAGGCACAGGCTCAGGCCGGCGGCCAGCAGGGCCAGCGCCAGCAGGACCCACAGCACCAGCCGGGTCCGCCTCGGGTTAAGGATAGAGAATGTCCGCCAGCTTTTCATAGGCCTCCCCCCACCGCGCGTTTGGCTTCAGGTTATAGAGCGAATGCTCCAGCGTGTAAAAGTTTCCGGCCCGAACCGCCCGCAGGCTCTCCCAGGCGGGATTGGACAACAGGGTGCGCTCCAGCGTCTCCATGGCGCCGGCGTCGTCCGAACCCTGGAGGACGGCGAAGATGTAGTCCGGGTCGGCGGCCAGCACCGCCTCCAGGCTGAGCTCCTCCAGCAGGGCGCCCTCCCGGTCCGCTATGTTGACACACCCCAGGTCGGCCAGCATCTCACCCAGGAGGAAGTCCCGGCTCCCCTTCACCTTGCAGCTGGAGCCCGTGGCCCGGAGGGTGAGCACGGTGGGCCGGGAGCCGTCCTGTCTGTCCCTGGCCTCCTCCACCTGCTCCTGGACGTCCAGGCCGTAGGTCCGGTAGTTCTCCGGGCAGCCGGTGAGGGCCGTGCATATGGCCAGCATGTTCCGGTAATCGTCAAAGCTCTGCACGTCGAAGTAGGCCACGGGGATGCCCGCCGCCTCCAGGATCGGCTCCAGCGCCAGATCGGCGGCGGTGTTGCAGCTGGCCAGGACCAGGTCGGGCCGGGCGGCCAGCAGGACCTCCAGGTCGGGCTCCTTCACCGCCCCCAGGTCGGCCACCCCGTCGTCCAGCTCCAGCTCGAAGGAGGTCCAGGCGTCGTGGGCGGCGGCCGCCAGGGTATCCCGCCCCCCCGCCAGGCACCACACGTCGGCAAAGCTGCCGATGAGGGCGGCCACCCGCTCCGGAGGCTCCAGCGCCACCTCCCGCCCCAGATCGTCGGTAAAGGTCACGGAATCGGCGCGGGGCGGGGCGGTCTCTTCCGCCGGCGCCGGAGAGCCGCCGCAGCCGCCCAAAAGGGCCAGCAGAAGGGCCGCGGCAAGAAATCGAACTCGCAGATTCATAGACACTCTCCCGGTCAAGTACAGATTTCGGCAATACCCGTACCGTAACTATAACACATCCCGCCCGCAGAGGGAAGCCCTCTGATCATGCGCCAGATTTCCGGTCAAAAATGGACGTTTGACCAGAAACGGGCGGGTTCAGGTGTGGAATTTGTGGGAAAAGACATTGTATTTTCCTGAATCTTCGGTTACAATGGAGCAAAGCGCAATGACACAGGCAAAATTACAACTGGGAGGTCAACTACCATGACACAGGCGAAAAAGACGACCGCGGCACAGCTCAAAAAGGAGACCGCGGCGGAAGTTCAGAAGGAGACCGCGGTGAAAGCCGAGAAGGCCCCCACGGCGGAACCCCAGAAGGAGACCGCTCCCGCCGCGGTCGCCAAGAAGCCCGCCGCCAAGAAGAGCGCGCCCAAGGAGAAGACAGAGCGGGTGGAGAACATCTTCCTCCAGGTCGGCGGCAGAGAGTGGAACACCACTCAGCTGCGGGACCAGGCCGTGGCCGCCTACGCGGCGGAGGGCCACCGGGCGTCCGGCATCAAGCGTCTGGAGCTCTATGTGAAGCCGGAGGACGGCAAGGCTTATTTCGTCATCAACGAAAAGTTCGAGGGCAGCGTCGAGCTGTAAGCTGAACGATATAAAAAGCACCCCCGCCGCAGATTTCTGCTGCCGCGGGGGTGCTTTTTTGCCCGCGCGCTTTGTAAAAGAATTGTGAATCCTCCGTCTTTCAGCTTCCTTTCAGGAATATACGCTATTATAATAACAAGCACACGGATACGGAGGCTGTTATGAAAATTCTGATCGTGGAGGACGAGCGGCTGCTGGCCGACTCGCTGAAGGCGCTGCTGGAGAAGAAGGGCTTCCAGGTGGAGGCGGTGTACGACGGGGAGACCGGGGAGGAGTATGCCCAGCTGGGGGTCTACGACCTGCTGATCCTGGACGTGATGATGCCCAAGCTGGACGGCTATGAGCTGGCCCGGCGGGTACGGGCCAACCGGTGCGGGGTGCCCATCCTCATGCTCACCGCCCGCTCCGCCCTGGAGGACCGGGTGCAGGGACTCAACGCCGGAGCGGACTACTACCTCACCAAGCCCTTCGACAGCCGGGAGCTGCTGGCCTGCATCAACGCCCTGCTCCGGCGGCAGGGCAGCCAGGTGGACGAGCTGACCCTGGGCAACACCGCCCTGGACCTGGCCACCGGGATGCTGGTATGCGGGGAGCGCAGCGTCCGCCTGTCCGCCAAGGAGTTCGACGTGATGCGCGCCCTGCTCCAGGCGGGGGGTGCCAACCTGTCCAAGGAGAGTATCCTGGCCCGGGTGTGGGGGTACGACTCCAATGCCACCGAGAACCACGTGGAGGTCTATGTGGGCTTCCTGCGGAAAAAGCTGGCCAGCATCGGCTCGGACATCAAGATCACGGCCATCCGCCGGCTGGGCTATCATCTGGAGGTGGACGAGCCGTGCTGAGAAAACTGCGGCTGAAGTTCGTCATCATCAATATGGCCATCGTCACCGCCATGCTGTGCGTCATCTTCGGCCTCATCTACCACTCCACCCGGGTGGACCTGGAGCAGGAGAACCTGAACATGATGCGGGCCATCGCCTCCTTCCCCGCCCTGGACCGGCCGGGCCGGCCGGACCAGCCGCCGGAGGAGGTGCGCCTGCCCTATTTCACGCTGCAGATCGAGGCCGACGGCACCGTGTCCGCCTTCGGGGGCGGGTACTACGACCTGTCCGACGGGAAGTTTCTCCAGGACCTGGCGGACAAGGTCATGGCGGCCGGCGGGGACACCGGGGTGCTGGAGGAGTACAACCTGCGCTTCTGCCGCCTGCCCACCCCCATGGGAGAGCGGCTGGTCTTCTCCGACATCTCCAGCGAGAGGGCCACCCTGGACAGCCTGGTGCGCACCTGCCTGCTCATCGGCAGTCTCAGCTTTCTGGCCTTCCTGGGGCTGAGCCTGCTGCTGGCCCGGTGGGCGGTGCGCCCGGTGGAGCGGGCCTGGCAGCAGCAACGGCAGTTCGTGGCCGACGCCTCCCACGAGCTGAAGACCCCTCTGGCCGTCATCACCACCAATGCCGAGCTCCTCCAGGGGACGCAGGAGGCCGGCCCGGCGAGCCATATCCTGTCCACCGCCCGGCAGATGCGCCAGCTGGTGGAGGGCCTGCTGGAGCTGGCTCGAGCGGACGGGGGCGCGTCGGAGACCCCCATGGCCCGGGTGGACTGGAGCGCCCTGGTGGAGGAGGCCCTTCTCCCCTTCGAGCCGGTCTTTTTCGAGCGGGGGCTCACCCTCACCCCCCGGGTCCAGCCGGGGCTGGCGGTGTGGGGGCGGGCGGACCAGCTGCGGCAGGCGGTGGACATCCTGCTGGACAACGCCCAGAAATACGCCGTCTCCCCCTCCGCCGTCTATCTCCACCTGGACCGCGTCAACCACAACCGCTGCCTGCTCATGGTGGAGAACCGGGCGGACCCCCTCTCCCCCCAGGAGCTGGAGGACATCTTCAAGCGGTTCTACCGCACTGACCGGGCCCGGAGCCGGGACGGCAGCTTCGGCCTGGGACTGCCCATCGCCAAGCAGATCGTCTCCGCCCACCGGGGCCGGATCTGGGCGGAGAGCCGGGAGGGCCGGGTGCGGTTCTACATCGAGCTCCCCCTGCACTGAGACCGGGACACGCCCGACAGCAAAGCTGTCGGGCGTGTCCCTTTTCTTTTCCGTTTGTTCACAGGTTTCTTCAGGCCCGTTTCAGCGCCGGGGCTTACAATAGGCTGGAGCAAACCGGAAGGAGGAACCTTGCCTTGATCGAGATCGAACATCTGACCAAGCGGTACGGCGCGGTCACCGCCGTGTCCGATCTGTCCCTGACCATCGACAGCGGGCAGATCTATGGCTTCCTGGGCCCCAACGGGGCGGGAAAGTCCACCACCATGAACATTATGACCGGCTGCCTGTCGGCCACCGAGGGCACCGTCCATATTGGAGGCTATGACATCTTCGAGGAGCCCAGGCAGGCGAAAAAGCTCATCGGCTATCTGCCCGAGCAGCCCCCCCTCTATCTGAACGAGCCCCCCCTGGAGTACCTGCGCTTCGTAGGAGAGGCCAAGGGACTGCGGGGGGAGGCGCTGCGGGAGCAGATGGACGCCGTCATGGAGCAGACGGGCATCACCGCCATGGCACACCGCCGCATCGCCGCCCTGTCCAAGGGCTACCGCCAGCGGGTGGGCATCGCCCAGGCCCTGCTGGGCGACCCCCAGGTGGTGGTGCTGGATGAGCCCACCGTGGGCCTGGACCCCATTCAGATCATCGAGATCCGGGATTTGATCCGGGAGCTGGGCAGAAGCCACACGGTGATCTTCAGTTCCCACATCCTCTCGGAGGTGCAGACCGTATGCGACCAGATCATCATGATCGCCCACGGGAAGCTGGCCGCCTTTGACACCCCGGCCAACCTGGAGAAGCAGCTGCTCTCCCCCAGCGAGATCGCCCTCACCGCCCTGGCGGAACCGGAGCGGGCAGAGCAGATCCTCTCCGCCGTGGCCGGGGTGGCCGGCGTGGAGGTCCGGGACCGGACAGAGGGCCGCACCAGACTCCTGGTCCATCTGGGGGCGGCGGACATGGACCAGGTCTGCCGGGACATCTTCCTGGCCTTCGCCGGGTCGAACACCGTCCTGCTGGAGCTGACCCCCAAGAAGGCCAGCCTGGAGGAGGTCTTCCTGGAGCTGAGCGATCCCGCCGCGCCGGCAGAGGCCGCAAGAGAGGAGGATGCCAGATGACCGCCGTATTCCGCCATGAGCTGCGGGGGAATTTCCACTCCCTGACCACCTATCTGTTCGGGGCCTGCCTCTTGGCCTTCATTGGCCTGTGGGCCATGATGTACAATCTCCAGGCCGCGGTGAGCAACTTCGAGTTCGTGCTGGCGGACAGCTGCCTGGCCTTCGTGGTCATTGTGCCCGTCCTCACCATGCGCACCATCGCCGAGGAGCACCGGCAGAGGACCGACCAGCTGCTCTACGCCCTGCCCATCACCACGGTGCAGGTGGTGCTGGGCAAGTACCTGGCCCTGCTGGCGGTGTACGCCGTCCCCCTGTGCGTCATCGCCGCCTATCCTCTGATCTTCTCCCGGTACGGGGAGGTCTATCTGCCCACCTCCTATGGCTCCCTGTTCGCCTTTTTCCTGCTGGGGGCCGCCCTGCTGGCGGTGGGGATGTTCCTGTCCTCCCTGACGGACAACCAGGGCTTCGCCGCAGGCATCGGCATCGCCGCCATCCTGCTCAACTACTACAGCGTCAGCCTGTCCGAGTACGTGTCCTCCACCGCCTTCGGCTCCGCCGTGGCCCTGTACGTGCTCATTCTCCTGCTGGGGGCCCTCATCCAATACGTCACCCGGAACGAGAAGCTGGCCTGGGGAGTGGGCGCGGTCCTGCTGGTCCTCACCATGGCCGCCTACTGGCTGGAGCCCGCCGCCTTCGAGGGGCTGCTGCCCAGGATCATGACCCAGCTGTCCCTGTTCGAGCGGTTCTATGTGTTCGTCAACGGCGTGTTCGACTGGACCGCCGTGGTCTACTACGCCTCGGTGATCGGGTTCTTCCTGTTCCTCACCGTCCAGTCCCTGGAGAAACGGAGGTACAACTGATGAAACTGCCTAAGATCTCTTCCCCCCGGGGCAACGCCCTCCGGGGCGGGAGCTACGCCCTGGCGGTGACGGCGGTGGTGCTGGCCATTCTGGTGGCGGTGAACGTCTTCGCCTGCGCCCTGCCCGCCACCCTCACCCGGCAGGACATCAGCGCCGCCCAGCTCTACTCGGTGACCAGCAACACCAAGGCGGTGGTGAACAACCTGACCGAGGACGTGACCATCTACTGGATCGTCCAGTCGGATCAGGAGGACGACGTGATCCAGAACCTGCTGGAGAAGTACGACAGCCTCTCCGACCACATCACGGTGGTCAAGCGCAACCCGGACGTCTACCCCACCTTCGCCCAGCAGTACACCGACGAGGAGGTGGCCAACAACAGCCTGGTGGTGGAGTGCGGGGACAAGAGCCGGTACATCCCCTTCACCGACATCTACCTGGGGGAGGTCAACATGTACACCGGCACCTACAGCGCCACCGACTTCGACGGGGAGGGGGCCATCACCTCCGCCATCGACTATGTGACCAGCGACGAGTACCCCCAGATCTATCTGGTGGAGGGCCACGGGGAAGGAGAGCTCGAGGAGTTTGCCCGGCAGCTGGAGAAGGAAAACCTGGAGATTCAGACCCTTTCTCTGCTCAATGTGGACGCCGTTCCCGAGGATGCCGACTGCCTGATGATCTATGCCCCCAGAGCGACATCTCCCAGGAGGAGAAGGAGATTCTGGCCGACTATGTCTCCGGCGGCGGGAAGCTGCTGGTATGCGCCGGGGCGGTGGAGGGCGGCCTGCTGACCAACCTGTACAGCCTGCTGGCCGACTATGGGGTCACCGCCCACGACGGGCTGGTGGTGGACATGGACCGGGCCCACTACGCCATGGTCCCCTATCTCCTCATGCCCGACCTGAACAGCAGTCCCATCACCGACCCCCTGATCGACTCCAACTACTACACCTATCTGCCCCTGTCCGTGGGCCTGACCGTGGGCGAGGACACCGGCGCCGGCACGGTGACGGCGCTGCTCACCACCTCGGAGGAGTCCTACAGCAAGGCCGCCGGCTATGAGCTGGAGACCTACGACCGGGAGGAGGGGGACACGGACGGCCCCTTCGCCGTGGCGGTGTCCGTGGAGGACGCCGGCGGCGGACAGATCATCTGGTTTGCCTCGGACCAGTTCCTCACCGACGAGTTCAACGCCTACTCCTCCGGGGCCAACCAGGACCTGGCCATCAACGCCCTATCCCAGCTCATCGGGGAGAGCCAGTCCCTGGCCATCCGGAGCCGGTCCCTGAGCTATAACTATTTGACCATCAACGAGGCCACGGCCTCCCTGCTCCAGGTGCTGATGATCGGGGTATTCCCCCTGCTGTTCCTGGGGATCGGGATCTATCTTGTGTTGAGAAGGAGGCGGATGCAGCATGGCGCGGTCTAAGCGGCTTTTGATTCTGGTGGCGGTGCTGCTGGCGGTCTGCGCCGCGGCCTTTGCCGCCCTGAACTGGCAGCAGCGGCAGGAGCAGATCGCGGTCAGCGGCCAGGAGGTGCTGACCATCGACCCGGACAGCGTCCGCTCCCTCTCCTGGACCTACGGGGAGACCACCCTGGCCTTCACCCGGGACAAGGAGGGGAACTGGAGCTATGACGAGGACGAGGCCTTCCCGGTGGACCCGGAGGCCATGGAGGATCTGCTCGCCCCCTTCGCCCCCTTCTCCGCCGCCTTTGTCATCGAGGAGGTGGAGGACGAGGGCCAGTACGGTCTGGACGACCCGGCGTGCTCCATCACCCTTGTCACGGAGGACCAGACCTGGGAGATCCGTCTGGGGGACACCAGCGCGGTGGACGGCCAGCGGTACGTCTCCTTCGGGGCGGGCACCGTCTATCTGGCGGTGAGCGACCCCCTGGAGGAGTATGACGCCACTCTCCGCTCCTGTATCTTGAATGATACCGTCCCCGACTGGGACCAGGTGACCGGCCTGACCTTCTCCGGGGCGGAGAACTATGAGATCTTCCGGCAGGAGGACGGCTCCGCCTACAGCTACTGTGAGGACGACGCGTACTTCACCGAGCAGGGCGGGAACACCCTGCCCCTGGACACCGGCCGGGTGGAGGACTATCTCAGCGATCTGGCCACCCTGGGCCTGACCAACTATGTGACCTACAACGCCACCCAGGAGGAGCTGGAGCAGTACGGCCTGGACGACCCGGAGCTCACCGTGGCGGCGGACTACACCGGGACGGATGCGGACGGGGCGGAGATCTCCGGGACCTTCACCCTCCACCTCAGCCGGGACCCCGAGGAGCTGGCCCAGGCGGAGGAAGACGCCGGGGACGAGGAGGAGACCATCACCGCCTACGCCCGGGTGGGGGACTCCCCCATCGTGTACGCCATCACCTCTCTGGAGTACACCGACCTGCGGGCAGCGGCCTATGACGACCTGCGCCACCGGGAGGTGTTCACCGCCAGCTTTGACGATGTGACCGCCCTGGACGTCACCCTGGAGGGGAGACCTACACCTTCACCGCCCAGGGGGAGGGGGACGAACGCACCTGGACCTGGGAAGGGCGGGAGATCGACTTCGCCGACCTCCAGGACGCGGTGGAGTCCCTCGCCGCCAGCGAGTTCACCGACGAGCGCCCGGCGGGGCAGCAGGAAATTTCCCTGGTTGTCTATCTGGACAACGAGACCTTCCCCCAGGTGGAGGTGACCCTCTAC
>CALWYA010000012.1 GCA_944385645.1 uncultured Oscillospiraceae bacterium | reverse complement strand
CGGTGGTTGCCGTTCCATTAAAAAAAGACCTTGCCCCCCTTGGAGCGGTAGGCCCCCTCCAGAAAGTCCAGCTGCCCGCCAATGCCGGACAGCTGTCTGGTTCCCGCCGACTCGCCGTTTTCCTGGCCCATCAGGTCCAGCTCCACCCCGCCGTTGATGCTGATGACGCGCTCCATCCGCCCGATGCGCTCCGGGTCGTGGATATAGTCCACATCCGCCGGTCGGAACAGCTCCGGCTCCCGGTCCAGCCAGTCGTACAGCGCCTGGGAGCCCATAGCCAGGTTCCAGGCGGACCGGCCTTGGTCAATCTCCTTCCGGCCGTTGGTCAGCTTGCCCGCCTGATACAGGTGGAGGAAGGCGTCGCTGATGGTCCCGGTGTGGCAGCCCAGGTCCCGCACCTCCGACTGGGCCAGCATATCGGCCACGGCGAAGGGCACCGTCCCCACCCCCAGGGACAATACCGCCCCATCGGGGATCTCCGCCGCCACCAGCCGGGCGATGGCCAGGTCGGCGGGAGAGGGGTCCCGGTAGGTGCGCTGGGGCAGAGGCTCGTGCTCTCCCTCCACGATGTAGTCGGCCTCGGACAGGTGGACCCGGTGGGAACCGTCCACCCCCTGGAGCCGGGGCAGCCGCTCGTTGATCTCAAAGATCACGGTGCGGGCGCTCTCGAAAATGGCCCGCCAGGCATAGTTGGAGATGCCCAGGCCGCAGAAGCCGTTCTCATCGGGCTGAGATACGGGGACAAAGGCCACGTCACAGCGGATGTGCCTGTCCCGGTAGAGGTAGGGCAGAAAGCGCAGGATCATGGGGGTAAACGACACCAGCCCCCGGGCCTGGAGCTTGCGCTCATAGTCCCCGATGTGCCAGCTGTGATAGCGGAAGGAGATCTGCTCCGGATCCCGCTCCACCACCTCGATCCTGGGCCGGATCACCAGTCCGCCCCGCACCTTCACATCCTCTATCTGGCCCACCCGGTCCGCCAGGGCCCGGTCTATCAGCTCAGGAAAGCCGCCCCCGAAGCCATAGTCCACCCAGTCCCCCGGCTGAACCGCCCGGGCCGCCTCCTCCGGGGTGACAAATTTCTGTATTCCGATCCTGGCCACCTGTACCGCCTCCGTCTCTTGTTTTCCCGCCGCGGCGGGACTTTTCCGCTCTATTGTACACAAGAATCGCCCCGGTGTAAAGGGGGAGGCCACCGCTGGACGAACGGGGCGATTTTTGCTATACTGTGCGCAGAGGAGGAGATGTGTTTGCACCGGATTTTGTTTGTGTGTCACGGCAGGAGCAGGACGGAAAACCGGAATCCCTTGTGATTTTAGCGCTTTTCAAGACAGGGTCCTCCCGATTTATACCACACTTACACCAAATTTAACTACATGGAGCCCTGACAAAAGCCCCAGGTCGGGCCGGTACTGCCGGTCTGTCCTGGGGCTTCACATTGTTTTTCAGAAGCATAGGGAGAGTTTCAAGTTAACGAATACTGAACTTTTACTATAGAGCCAGTCGTTCCAAAAATAAATCACTGATCGCTTTTTGAATTTCTGAGGTCTGCAGTCCAAGCTTTTTCAATCTAATCGCATACAATAATTCTTCAACAATTTTAATGTCACTTAAATGTATTGCTTCGAAGTGCAAATCTAATCGACTATGTGCAATACCATTTCTAAAGTCACCCGTCCGGGCACTTAGGTTGTGAACCATCTCAGGATAACTTCCAATATATCGTTTCTTCAAAAAAGGTGTCATAATTTTTTCACAATCCAAGAGTGCTTTTTTAATATTTGTTTCAAAACTACTGTCTCTATTTTCAACATATTTGCGAAGTTGTTTTACGTAGCTACGTTTCTTTCCTTGGGTGGTCCGCAAATAATTGTCTATTAAGTCAACAACATCTTTTTTTGCTGAAATATATTCTGGAGAGCGATCACAATCTTGCCCATAAATATTTCGGAATTCGCGTTCAAACGCAGAAAAAACCATTATAATCCTACTTACAGGGTAATGATGTGTGGAATCAATGGATTCACATAGATGCTGAAAACTGAATTTTTCTTGCTTGATACATGTGAATAGTTTTCCAGTTCTGCTTTTTAACACATCATACTTGATAATTTGGTCTGAAGCTGTTTTATTGGTTTCGAGTTCATTTTGCCGTTTGAACACAAGCAATCCTTGATAATCTTTTTGTCCATGATGATTTAAATAAAAAACTTCTGCAGTATAGATACCTATGTTAGTTCGATATTTAAGGCCATACGAAACCAGGGTACAAGCACAGGGCGATCCTATATCGCAAGATAGGACAGGATCACATCAACAGCAGGGCGGCAGGGGACCGCACCAATCTTGGACATCAGAAAAGGTGGTAAGCAAGCAGCAGGTTTCCACGAAAGCAGAGGTGCAGAGACGACGGAGCGATCCACCACACGGAAGCCAGCCGTGGAGGGGGCAGAGAACCCCAGGAAAACGAGGGTCACGCGGTTTCCAAGCGGAAACCGCTGACGGTGGGGGCGATACACCCCAAAGCCGTTGCCGTGTCCCGTTTCTCCCGGCTGCCAACCGGGAAAACGGGCACGGGAACGGGAATGATGGAATCGCAACCATCTGAAAAAACGCGCTTGTCTCAACACCTTATGCTTTTGGAATTGCGTGAAAAATCCATTTTTAGATCGGGAGGGCGGCAAGTAAACGGGCGGGCATGAAATGCACGCACGGTTACTTGTCATGCCGGGAAGGGGAACCTGTATGAAGAAATTGAAAGGGGCGGCAAAACGGATCTTCGGCGGCCTGCAAAACAGGCTGTCAAAACTGGCCCGGTTCGGCCAAAGCAAGCATGAAGCCAAGCAAGAAGCACGGGAAGCGTACATAAAGGAACACGGCGATCTGGAGGGCTACAATCCAGCCAAGGTAGACGGGATCTACAGTATTGGCACCATGGAGACCTACCGGGCCGCTATGCAGCCCTTCGCGGAGTGGTGTTCCGCCCACAAGGTGAAAAATGCCGCTCAGATCACCAAGGCCCATGCCGCCGCTTACTTGCTGGAACGGGAGGCTAAAGGGCTGTCCCCTTGGACGGTGAGCCGGGACATGGCCGCCATCAACAAGGTATTGGGCTTTGATCTATCCAAGCAGGAATTGGGGCTTCGCTCCCGGAAGAAGTCAGAGATCAGCCGCAGCCGGGAGGAGACGGAGAACGACAAACGGCGGTTTTCCAAGTTTCAGGATCAAATCACCGTTGCCAGGGCCTGCGGGTGCCGCCGGGCCTCGGTTACCAGGATCACCCCTAACGACTGCGTGCGGAATGGAAAGGGCCAGGTGGTGGGGATCAGGCTGGTGGAAAAGGGCGGGAAGGAGCGTATAGCGCCTGTTCTCAACGCCTACAAGGAACGGGTGACCTCCATCGTGGACAGGGCCCAGGAAGCCGACATGCCCCTGTTTACGGCCTATGACAGCCACATTGACGACCACCGTTTCCGGGCTGAATACTGCGCCGCACTGCTCCGTCAGTTGGAGCAGGAAGAAGCCCAGGAAAAGCCCTGGTTCGGCGGTGATCTGAGTCCCAAGAACTATATCCACCTTTCCGGCCGGGACAAGCATTGCGGCGACACCTACCGGGGACACCCCACCCAGGTGGTCGCCGCCGTCAGCGGGGCCATGGGACACAACCGGCTGGAAATCGTCTTTTCTCATTACAACTACACGGATTGACCGTCCCCTGATAGCGTGGGAACTGTTTGTATATCGTAAACCACCTAAGTTTTTAGGAATTCAACAAAGGTGGTGTTTTCCATGCTGACGATTCCCATTGGGGAGAAGGCAAACCTCTCTTTGGAGGAAGCGGCGGCCTACTACGGGATCGGGATCAACAAGCTCCGGGCCCTGACAGATACAGATCGCTGTCCCTTTGTGCTGTGGGTGGGCAGCAAACGGCTCATCAAGCGCAAGTCCTTCGAGAAGTATCTGGAAGGTCTGTATTCTGTTTGACTGTAGTGGTAATCGGGGCCCTGATATGGTATAATACCACCTGTCAGGGCTCCTTTTGAAAAGGAGCGATATTGAATGGCTGAAAGGAGAAAAGACAGCAAAAACCGTGCCCTGCGGAACGGAGAGAGCCAGCGCAAGGACGGCACCTATATGTACCGCTACACCGACGTCAGAGGCAAGCGTGTCTGCGTCTACGCCCGCACCCTGGAGGATCTGCGGGTCAAGGAGCAGACGATCCAGAAGGAGCTCAACGACGGGATCGACTACGCCGCCGGGGAGATCATCGTCCTTGACCTTTTGAAGCGGTATATCGCCACCAAGACCGGCGTGCGCTATAACACAAAGGTGGGGTATCAGTTCGTCTTGAATCTGGTGAGCAAGGAGAGCTTTGGCTGCTTGAAGATCCGGGACATCAAGCCCTCGGACGCCAAACAGTGGTTCATCAAACTGTACCAGGATGGCCGGAGATACAGCACCATCACCAGCGTCCGGGGCGTCCTGCGTCCGGCCTTTGAGATGGCAGTGGAGGATGACATCATCCGGCGCAATCCGTTTTCCTTCCAGATCACCGATGTGGTGCCCAACGATTCCAAGACCCGCCAGGCGATCTCTGGGGAGGTCAAAGAGCGGTTCCTGACCTTTATCCGGGAGAGCAGGCATTACTCCCAGTATTACGACGAGATCATCATTCTGCTGGGGACGGGGATGCGGGTCAGCGAACTCTACGGACTGACCCGGGCGGATCTGGACTTTGAGGCCCGGCGGATTAAGGTGGAGCGGCAGCTGACCCGGACCAGACACTGCGAGTACTATGTGGAAAAGCCCAAGACGGCCAGCGGAGAGCGGTACATTCCCATGACGGACGAGGTATATCGGGCCTTTCAGAATGCCGTCCAGCGCCGCAAACAGCCCAAGGTGGAGCTTCTGATCGACGGGCACACCGGCTTTCTGTTCCTGGACAAGGACGGGAAGCCTAAGGTGGCCATGCACCTGGAGCATGTGATGAAGCGGATCGTGGACCGGTACAACGACGCACACGAGGACAAGCTGCCCTCCATCACACCCCACGTCCTGCGCCACACCTTCTGTACCGAGATGGCCAACAGCGGGATCGACCTCAAGAGCCTGCAGTACCTCATGGGGCACTCCGACGCGGGCGTGACCCTCAACGTCTACACCCACGCCAGCTATGAGGCGGCGGAAAACGCCATGCGGAAGGCGGTGGGGAGCGGCTGAGCCGTACACCAGATTTACGCCAAATTTGTGAACAGTGGTGTAGATTCTTGTAGAGTTATGGAGAGGGCAAAAGCAGAAGCTTCTTGAAAAGTTCTGAAAATGCGGAAATATTGAAAATCAGGATCATATTTCCGAGAAATAGAGAGGGAAAGAAATGGTAAAAATCCTGTTCGTATGCCACGGCAACATCTGCCGCAGCCCCATGGGGGAGTTCATTTTGAAGGACCTGGCAGCCAAGGCCGGCCTGGCGGACCGGTTCCATATCGAGTCGGCGGCCACCAGCACCGAGGAGATCGGAAACCCGGTCTATCCCCCGGCCCGGCGGAAGCTGGCCCAGCACGGCATCGACTGCGCGGGCAAGACCGCCCGGCAGCTGACGGCGGCCGACTACGGTCGGTTCGACCTGCTGCTGAGCATGGACCGGGCCAATATCCGCAATATGACCCGCATCTGCGGCGGAGACCCACAGGGCAAGATCCACCTGCTGATGGAGTATACCGGGCACCCCGGCCGGGAGGTAGCCGACCCCTGGTACACCGGGGACTTCGACGCCACCTGGGACGATGTGCTGGCGGGCTGTCAGGGGCTGCTGAAACAGTACGTTTGAAAAAACAGGGGCGGACCGCCGTCGGCGGTCCGCTCCTGTGACATATCTGATCTTGTCTTGTCTTGGCCTCGCTCAGTCCTGCTCCCAGTTGTGGTAGACGTTCTGTACGTCGTCGTTGTCCTCCAGGAACTCGATGAGCTTCTCCATGTTCTTGATGTCGGCCTCGTCGGTGAGCTTGACATAGTTCTGGGGCACCATCTGCACCCCGGCCTCCAGGAAGGTGTAGCCCTTCTGCTCCAGGGCCTCGCACACGGCGGTGAAGGCGTCGGGGTCGGTATACACCTGGAACACGTCGTCGTCGGCCTGCATGTCGTCGGCCCCCGCCTCCAGGGCGTCCATCATGACGGTGTCCTCGTCCAGGTCCTCGGCGTCCAGCACGATGACCCCTTTCTTGTCGAAGGACCAGGACACGCAGCCGGTGGCACCCAGGCCCTTGCCGTACTTGTCCAGCAGGTGGCGCACCTCGGGGGCGGTGCGGTTGCGGTTGTCGGTGAGAGCCTCCACGATGATGGCCACGCCGTTGGGGCCGTAGCCCTCGTACACCACGCTCTCGAAGCTGTCGGTGTTGCCGGAGCCCAGGGCCTTCTCGATGGTACGCTTGATGTTGTCGTTGGGCATATTGGCCGCCTTGGCCTTGGCAATGACGGTAGCCAGGCGGGAGTTGTTGGCCGGGTCGCCGCTGCCGCCGGTCTTGACGGCCACGATCATCTCCCGGGCGATCTTGGTGAAGATCTGGGAGCGCTTGGCGTCGGCCGCCCCCTTGGTCTTTTGTATGTTGTGCCACTTGGAATGTCCGGACATGAAAATCTTCCCTTCTGTGTAGTCAAGTAAAAAGCGCAGATATTATATCACCGTTCCCCCGCCTTGACAAGGGCGGGGCGGGGAAAATTTCCGCAGATCCCCGGAACCTCAGCCCAAGGCGGCCACGGCCCCCTCGATGGCATCCTCCTCGTCCTGCATGGCCCGCAGAGTCAGCTCCAGCAGCTTGTCCAGCTCCCAGCCCAGCAGCTGGGCCCCGTCGGTGATGATCTCCCGGGAGCAGCCGGCGGCGAACTTCTTGTCCTTGAACTTCTTCTTCAGGCTTTTCAGCTCCATGTCCTTGGTGCTCCTGGAGGGGCGCATGAGGGCGGCCGCCCCGATGAGGCCGGTGAGCTCGTCGCAGGCGAACAGGACCTTCTCCATCTTGTGCTCGGGCTTCAGCTCGGAGCAGATGCCCCAGCCGTGGCAGGCCACCGAGCGGATGGTGTCCTCATCCACCCCAGCCTGGCGCATGAGCTCCCGGCACTTGACGCAGTGCTCCTCGGGCCACTGCTCGAAGTCCAGGTCGTGGAGCAGGCCCACGACGGACCAGTGCTCCGCCTCGTCCCCATAGCCCAGCTCCCGGGCGAACCAGCCCATCACGTGCTCTACGGTGATGGCGTGGCGCAGGTGGAAGGGCTCCTTGTTGTACTGGGTCAGCAGGTCCCAGGCCTGGGCTCTTGTCATGGACATAGTTGGTTCCTCCTTTTTTCATCGCAGATAGAAGTGAGGAGATAGGAGATAGAAGATATTTTCCAGAATCGTTATCTCCTATCTCCTATCTCATAGTTCCTAACTCGCTCAGTACGCCGCCACGATGCCGCCGTCGTCGGCGTAGACGGTGGTGATGCCCCCGGCCTCCACCACCTGGATGGAGGCGAAGCGGCACTTCTCCTCCACCATGGCCTTCACCTGGAAGGCCCGCTCCAGACAGTTGCAGTGGGAGAGCACCAGGTCCTTCCCCTGGTGGTCCGGGTCCTCGGCCATGTGGTCCACCATCTTCCGCAGGGCCTGCTTCACGGTGAGGGCCTGGCCCAGCTTGCAGATCTCCCCCTCGGGGGTGGCGCCGCACAGCAGCTTGATCTTCAGGGCGCTGGTGACCACCGCCTGGAGCTTGGTGAGCCGGCCGTTCTTCCGCAGGTTCTCCAGGGACTCCAGCACAAACAGGGTCTTCATCCGGTAGATGAACTGCTCCACCTCCCGGACCACCTTCTTGAAGGGCAGGCCGGCCTCGGCCAGCTCCCGGATCTTTTTGGCCACCAGCACCTCCCCGGAGGAGGCGGAGCAGGAGTTGAACACGTGGACGTTGGTCTGGGGCTCGTCCTCCTCCAGCAGGCGGCGGGCCTGTTCGGCGCTGTTGTGGGAGCCGCTGAGCAGGGCGGACAGGGTGACCACATACACGTCGTCCGCCCCCTGGTAGGCGTCCCAATAGGCCTGGGGAGAGGGACAGGCGGTGGAGGGGGCGTCCTCGCTGTGGCGCATGGACCACAGCAGATCCCCCTGGTCAAAGGTATCGTCGTCCACAAAGGTGCTCTCCCCCACCCGGATGGTCAGAGGGACCTTCACCACGTGGGGGTCCTTCAGGGCCGCCGGCGGCAGGTCACAGCAGCTGTCCACCACGATCTTATAACTCATATCGCTCACCCCGGAATGTAATTTTTAAAATGAGATTCCACCAATCAGTGTACCATACCCGAAGGAGAAAGTAAAGAAAAAGGAACGAGAAAATGGGCGGTCAGCCCTCTTTTTCCTCCGCCTCCAGCTCGGCGAGCAGCTTCTGGTCCTCCCTGGAGGACAGGTCCAGCTTCTCATACAGGTCGGGCCGGCGCCGGCGGGTGAGCAGAAGGGACTGCTTCCGCCGCCACTGGGCCACCTTGGCGTGGTTGCCCGACAGCAGGACGGGCGGGACCGCCCGGCCGTGCCACACCTCGGGGCGGGAGTACTGGGGGGCCTCCAGGGTGCCGTTCCAGTGGCTCTCGTTCTCATAGCAGGAGGGGTCGGACAGCACCCCGGGCACCAGCCGGCACACCGCGTCGGCCACCGCCATGGCGGGGATCTCCCCCCCGGTCATCACAAAGTCCCCCAGGGAGATCTCCTCGTCCACGCACTCGTCGATGAACCGCTGATCGATGCCCTCGTAGTGGCCGCACACCAGGATCAGCCGGTCATAGTCGTCCTTCAGCCGCCGGGCGTCCGCCTGGGTGAAGGTCTTGCCCGCCGGGGAGAGGTAGATGGTGTGGACCCGCTGCCCGGCCTGCTGGCACAGGTGCTCCCAGCAGCGGTAGAGGGGGTCGGCCTGCATCACCGCCCCCCGGCCGCCCCCGTAGGGGTAGTCGTCCACCTGCTTCTGCTTGTTCACCGTGTAGTCCCGGATCTGGTGGCACTCGATGCGGATATAGCCCCGCTCCTGCCCCCGGCCCAGCACCGACTCGCACAGCATATCTCCCACCACATCGGGGAATAATGTCATAATGTCGATCCAATACATGAAAAATCATTCCTCTGCTTTCGCCTTTCCGTCCTATTATACGGATTTTCCCCCCGGTTTTCAACTTGAATTTCCAGACATGAAAATTTTTTCAAAAGCTGGAAAAAACCTCCCCATCTTCCCCAATGTGTGATATGATAGACGGGCAAGATATACCTACCGGAAAGAGAGGTTGTTTGAGATGTATTGCACCAGAGCCGTGACCGATGACCTGATCTGGATCGGCGCCAGCGACCGCCAGCACCCGGTATTCGAGGCGGCCCATCCCACTCCCCGGGGCATGGCCTATAACGCATATCTCCTGCTGGATGAAAAAACCGTTCTGATGGACACGGTGGACCGCTCGGTTCAGACCCAGTTTTTTGAAAATCTGGACCACGCGCTGGGGGGCCGCCCCCTGGACTATGTGTTCGTCCACCACATGGAGCCCGACCACGCCGCCACCCTGGGCGACCTGATGCTCCGCCATCCGGAGGCCGCCATCGTCTGCAACAAAAAGTCCGTCAATCTGATCCGCCAGTTTCACTGCACCGACCCCGCAGGGGCCGTTCTGGTGGGCGAGGGGGACACCCTGTGCACCGGCCGGCATACCTTCACCTTTTACGAGGCGCCCATGGTCCACTGGCCCGAGGTGACGGTCAGCTATGACCGGACGGACGGCATTCTCTTCTCCGCCGACGCCTTCGGCACCTTCGGCGCGCTGAACGGCATCCTCTTCGCCGACGAGGTGGACTTTGAGCGGGACTGGATGGACGAGGCCCGGCGGTACTACACCAACATTGTGGGCAAATACGGCCCCCAGGTGCAGGCCCTGCTGAAAAAGGCCGCCGGCCTGGACGTCCGAATGATCTGCCCCCTCCACGGCCCCGTGTGGCGGAAGGACCTGAACGTCATTTTGGAGAAATACGCCCAGTGGGCCGCCTATGAGCCCGAGGTTCAGGGCGTGTTGATCCCCTTCGCCTCCATCTACGGCGGGACCGAGACGGCGGCCAATATCCTGGCCTGCCGCCTGGCGGAGCTGGGGATCCGGGTGGACATGATGGACGTGTCGGTGATCCACTACTCCTATGTGCTGTCCCAGTGCTTCCGGTACAGCCACATTGTCTTCGCGGCCCCCACCTTCAACAACGGCCTGTTCGACTCCATGGAGCACCTGCTCCGGGACCTGGCCCACCACAACCTGCAGAACCGGACGGTGGCCTTGATCCAGAACGGCTCCTGGGCCCCCGCCAGCGGCAAGCTCATGTCCCAGATTCTGGGGGAAATGAAGCAGATGGAGCTGCTCCAGCCCCCCGTCACCCTCAAGTCCGCCCTGGCCCCGGGCCAGGAGGACGAGCTGGAGGCGCTGGCCCGGGCGCTGGCGGATTCCGTCCGGGGAGTCTTCCGTGTCCGGGAGGAGGAGCCGGCGGCGGACAAGCCCAAGGGTTTCATCTGCACCGTGTGCGGGTATATTCTGGAGAGCGACACCCTGCCCGACGATTTTGTCTGCCCCATCTGCCGCCGCCCCGCCAGCTGCTTTCAGCCGCTGACCTGAACCACAACAGAGAGGAGGAGTTCCCATGAAGTATGTGTGCGACCTGTGCGGCTTCCTCTATGACGAGGCCGCCGAGGGCCCCATGCCCGACGACTATGTCTGCCCCCTGTGCGGGGCGGACAAGAGCCATTTCCAGCCGGAGGCGTGAGTCCACAGAGAAAAACCGGGGGAGGCATATATGCCTCCCCCGGTTTTTAGGTCTCTTCCTGTTCCACCGCGGCTGTAAAGCCAGCCTCCCTGTCGCCGGAGAGCACCACTGTGTACCGCTCCCCATACTGGGCGGGGATGGCCACCGGGTCGGTGGTGCCCGCCTCCCGGACATCCCCCTCCCCATAGGGGGACAGGGTCATGGAGAACAGGGACAGGTCGTCCCCCTCTTCAAAGCTCTCCTGGGAAAAGGGGATGGAAAAGGTCCTCCCCGGCTGGATCACCGCCCCGTCCAGGTCGGCGAGCCCGCCTATCCCCCGCTCCTGGCCGTCGATATAGCAGGAGTAGAAGATCCGCAGGACGTCCTCACTGCGGCAGACTACGTCCACCGTGAACTGCTCCGCCTCCCGGACGGCGTCGGGCTGCACCTGGTACCCGCTGCCCCGCTGGCAGCCGATCAGCCCCAGGGCGGCGATCCAGAGCAACAAGACTGCAAACAGATTTCTGCGCATGTTTCCTCTCCTCCTGTGATAAGATGGATCACCGGGCCAGGGCCTCCGGGGTCACGTTTCGGGTGTGGCGGATCTCCTCCCACCGGGTGGTCCCCCGGAGGAAGCTCCCCACGGTGATGGGCAGCCAGGACAGCAGGAACAGCCAGTACAGCCCCAGGGCGGGCAGGAGCCGCCGGTCCCACCGGCCCTCCAGCCGCAGCAGGATGAACGCCGCCAGGGTGGCGGTGAGGGCGGCGGAGAGCAGGTTGACCAGGACGGCGGCGGCCGCCGCCAGCAGGGCCCCCGCCGGGGTCGCCGCGCTCAGGGCGGCGGCCAAGGCTCCGCAGGCCAGGCCGGCCAGGGCGGCCAGCTGGTAGGCAGGGATCATCAGAGTGGCCCCCAGGTCGGCCAGGGCCAGCCGGGGCGCCTCCCCCATGGCTCCGAGCACCCGGGGCAGGGCCAGCCGGGCCACCTGGATGGTGCCGCTGGACCACCGGCGGCGCTGCTTCCGGGACTCGGCCCAGGTGAGGGGCTGCTCGTCATAGGTGATGGCCTCGGGCACCCACCACACCCGCTCCCCTGCCAGCACGCACTGGGCGGTGAGCTCCAGGTCCTCGCTGATGGTCTCGCTGTTCCATCCCCCCAGCCTGTCCAGCAGCCGGGAGGAGATCATAAAGCCGGTTCCGGTGATGAGGGCGGACAGGTCCAGCCCCGCCCGGCCCCCGTTGTGGAATCGGTTCAGCATCCAGTAGTACAGGGAGCTGCAGCCGGACAGGGGGGTGTCATAGGGGTTCTTGCTGTCCCGGAAGCCCTGGGCCGCCTGGGCCCCGGCCAGCCAGGCGCTGTTCATCTCGGCCAGAAAGCGCCGGTGGACCAGATTGTCCGCGTCAAAGACGCACCAGGCGTCATAGCCCCGGCCCCGCAGCCGCTCATAGGCGTACCGGAGGACCTCCCCCTTGGTGCGCACCGGCCTGGCGCAGGGCAGCACCCGGGCTCCGAAGGAGCGGGCCGCCTGGGCGGTGTGGTCGGTGCAGTTGTTGGGGATGACCCAGATGTCGTACAGCTCGGCGGGGTAGTCCTGGGTGAGCAGACTGTTGATGAGGGGGCCGATGACCAGCTCCTCGTTCCGGGCCGCAATGAGCACCGCGAAACGGGCGCGGGCGGGCCGCCGGCCGTAGTCGGGGGGCCGGCGCAGGCAGAAGAGCGCCACCCCCACATACCACAGGCCCCACAGGGCCATCCCCAGCCCCATGGCCCCGGTGAGGGCCGCCGCCGCGGGAAACATCCAATCCATATCGCGCACCTCCTTGATCTGCCCCCAGTCTAGCAGGCAAACTTTAAGGACATAGTGGGAAAAGGATTAAGATTTCATGAAGGTTTTTCTAAGGAGTCTGTGAAAAAATTCACACTTTCTTTGTTTGACAAATTTAGTGGACTATTGTAAAATAATTTCGTACACTATGCTGAGAAATCGCCGGGCGCGGATGGCACAGAAGAGAGGAGACGGGCCGCCCGGCGGGCCCGTCCCGTCCTCGTTCCGCCCAGCTTCCCCTCTGGGCACCGGAAAAGGAGGTCAACTTGCTTCGATTCGACCATGTGAATCTGGCCTACGGGAGCCAGAAGATCCTCAACGATATTTCCTTTGACATCCAGGACGGGCAGTTCGCCGTCTTCATCGGCCCCTCCGGCTGCGGCAAGACGACCACGCTGAAGATGATCAACCGGCTGATTCAGCCGGACAGCGGCCACATCTACCTGGACGACAAGGACATCTCCACCATCGACCGCTTCGAGCTGCGCCGGCACACCGGCTATGTGATCCAGCAGATCGGCCTGTTCCCCAACATGACGGTGGCCCAGAACATCTGCGTGGTGCCCAAGCTCCTCAAGTGGCCCAAGGACAAGTGCGACCAGACCGTGCGGGAGCTGCTGGAGATGGTGGATATGCCCTATGAGCAGTACGCCCACAAGTACCCCTCGGAGATGTCCGGCGGGCAGCAGCAGCGCATCGGCATCCTCCGGGCTCTGGCCGCCTCTCCCCCGGTGGTGCTCATGGATGAGCCCTTCAGCGCCCTGGACCCCATGACCCGCCGCTCCCTTCAGCTGGAGGTGAAGAACTTACAGCAGAAGCTGAACAAGACCATCATCTTCGTCACCCACGACATGGAGGAGGCCCTGGACCTGGCCGACGTGATCATCTTCATGGACCACGGCCACATCGTCCAGATCGCCCCGCCGGAGGAGATGCTGGAGAACCCCGCCACCGAGCAGATCCAGGAGTTCCTGGGCAAGCACCACGCCGGCCCCTCCCCCGCCGACCTGACGGTGTCCCACTTCATGCGCACCGGCATCATCACCGTCAACCAGAACCGGGGCATCAACGAGTGCGTCAGCCGGATGCAGCACCACAACGTGGACACCCTGCTGGTGGTGGACGAGTACCGCCGCTATCAGGGCACCGTGTCCATCGCCGACATCCGCCTCACCGGACACGTGGTCAAGAGCATCGGCCCCCTGGTCCGGGACAACACCCCCGTGGTCCACACCGGGGACAACGCCAAGGAGTGCTTCGACCAGCTGATCTCCAGCGGCTTCCCCTATCTGGTGGTCCTCAACGACGACCAGACGGTGGCCGGCATCGTCACCAAGACCAGCATGGCCTCCGCCATGGCCGAACAGCTGTGGGGGTGATGGGATGACCGATCTGCTGCTGGAAATCCTGAAACAGACCGCCATCCACACCGGCTATACCCTGGTGTGCGTGGCCATCGGCTTTGTGGTGGGCCTGGCCCTGGGCATCGGCCTGTCCCGGCTGCCCCGGCTGTCCCGGTATCTGCTGCCTCTGCTGTCCATCCTGAACACAGTGCCCGGCATTGTCTTTATCGGCGTGCTGTTCATCTGGATCGGCATGCGGCCGGCCACCGTCATCATCGCCCTGTCCATCTACGCCATGTTCCCGGTGCTGAAAAACACTGTCACCGGCCTGAACGGGGTGGATGAGCAGTACAAGGAGGCCGCCCGGGGCTGCGGCATGAACCAGCTCCAGCGCCTGCGCCACGTGGAGCTCCCCCTGGCCATGCCCACCATCATCGGCGGGCTGCGGCTGTCCACCGTGTACACCGTCAGCTGGACGGTGCTGGCCGCCATGATCGGCCAGCACGGCCTGGGCGACTTCGTGTACCGGGGGGTCAGCTCCAACAACAACGAGCTCATCCTCCAGGGGGCCATCCCCGCCGCCATCCTGGCCCTGGTGCTGGGCGGCCTGGTGGATCTGCTCCAGCGCCATGTGGTCCCCCGGGGCCTGCGCAACGTGGGGGGTGAGAGCAAATGACCGTCGCTCTGATTTGGGATCACCTGTCCCTGGTGCTGGCCTCCCTCTTCCTGGCCGTGGCGGTGGGCGTCCCCCTGGGCCTGCTCACCTACCTGTGCCCCCGGGCGGGCAAGGTCATCCTGTGGGTGGTGGATCTGATCCAGACCATCCCCGCCCTGGCCCTGCTGGGCCTCATTATGGTGGTTTTGGACCCCGGCTCCCCTACCGCCATGGTGGGCCTGGCCCTGTACTCCCTGCTGCCCATCGTGCGCAACTGCTCCCTGGGCCTGTCCCAGGTGCCCGCCCACATCAAGGAGGCGGCCACCGGCATGGGCATGACCCCGGCCTATCGCCTGCTGCGCATTGAAATTCCCCTGGCCACCCCCATGCTCCTCACCGGCATCCGCATCGCCGCCGTCAACGCCATCGGCACCGCCGTCTTTGCCGCCTTCGTGGGAGGCGGCGGTCTGGGCGGCCTGTTCAACACCGCCATCCGCCAGCGGGACATGACCATGATCCTGCTGGGCACCCTGGTGCTCATGGTCATGGCTCTGGTGCTGGACGCCGGGCTGGGCTTTGTGGAGCGGCGCATCTCCAGCCACTCCCGCCGCAAGCTCCCCACCGCCGTCCGGGCGGCTGGGGGCGGGGCGGTGGCCCTGGCCGGCCTTGCCCTGGTCATCTACATGCTCCTGCCCGCCGATACCGCCGGACAGCTCACCCTGTACGACGGGGACTACACCGAGGTCAAGCTGATGCACAGCATGGCGGAGCAGCTGGTGGAGGACAAGACCGACCTGGAGGTGGTCATCCTCGACCAGATGACCCAGGTGAACAACTACAACGAGCTCAGCGCCGACGACCCCAGCTGTGACCTGATGTTCAGCTATGACGGCACGGTGCTCACCACCTTCCTGGGGATGGACACCACCGACATCCCCGAGGGGGAGACCCTCTATGACTTTGTCAACGAGGAGGTCAGCGCCCAGAAGGGGCTGCACCTGCTGGGCAAGGTGGGGCTGAACAACACCTACTCCATCGGCGTGACCCAGGAGGTGGTGGACACCTACGGCGTCACCAAGATCTCCGAGCTGGTCCCCATCGCCGGAGAGCTGGACTTCGGCGCCGAGCACGAGTTCTACACCTCCGAGGGCAGCATGAAGTACGACCCCTTCGTGGCCTTCTACGGGCTGAACTTCCGGTCCTCCGTGCCGGTGGACGTGGTGCTGAAGTACAACGCCGTGGAGGAGGGCGCCTTCGACGTGATGGTGGTGTACGCCACCGACGGTCTGAACAAGCGGGCCAACCTCACCATCCTGGAGGACGACTGGGGCTTCTTCCCCGAGTACTACGGGGCCTATCTGGTGCGGGACGACCTGTTCGAGGACTTCGCCGACACCGCCCCCAACCTGGAGGAGGTGCTGGAGCTGCTCACCGGCAACGTCAGCAGCGAGGACATGGTGGAGCTCACCTACGCCGTGGACGTGGACGGCCGCGCCGTGGCCGAGGTGGCCCACGAGTTCCTGGTGGAACGGGGCTTCCTGGAGGCGTGACAGCCGTGAAAAATTCCCTCTCCGGACCGGAGAGGGAATTTTTTTGACATGGGACGGCCCTTCCCCCGCATAGGGTGGAGCAAAGCCAAATCCGCTCCCGCCCCCGAGGGGCGGGAGCGCCGGAAGGGACGCGGACTTTGGACCATCGAGCGGGATTGGGAGGGAAGGGCATGGAGACACGCATCGCCGACCTGCGGTACAAGGAGGTCATCAGCGTGGCGGACGGGAGCCGCTTCGGCTATGTGGGGGATATGGA
>CALWYA010000011.1 GCA_944385645.1 uncultured Oscillospiraceae bacterium | reverse complement strand
AAAAAAAAAAAAAAAAAAAAAAGAAGGAAAGAACAAAAAAACTGGAGGAGGGCCGGGAGATGGCCCGCATCAACCTGGGCCAGGATCTGCTACTCAAGTTCGCCGAGGAGTGCGGCGAGCAGGCGGTCATGGACAAGTCCCCCAAGCTGGAGGGGCGCCACATGTCCATCTTCCTGTCCCCCAAACCGGCCAAGGACGCGAAAAAGTAAGTAAAGGAGTTTTTGTCATGCCCAAGATCAAGATCAAAACCCACAGCGGCGCCAAAAAGCGCTTCTCTCTCACCAAGACCGGCAAGGTCAAGCGCGCCATGACCAAGAAGCGTCACCTGCTCAACGGCCACGGCAAGACCACCAAGCTGAAGCGGGCTCTGCGCGGCACCACTTACGCCGACAAGACCAATGAGGCCGCCATCAAGCGCATGATCCTGTACAAGTAAGAAGAGGGAGGGAACGAACAATGGCACGAGTGAAAGGCGCGATGATGACGCGCAAGAGAAGAAACAAGATCCTGAAGATGGCCAAGGGCTACTGGGGCTCCAAGTCCAAGCACTTCCGCGTGGCCAACCAGGCCGTCATGAAGTCCGGCGTGTACGCCTATACCGGCCGCAAGCTGAAGAAGCGCGACTTCCGTCAGCTGTGGATCACCCGGATCAACGCCGGGTGCAAGCTCAACGGGATGAACTACTCCACCTTTATGAACGGCCTGAAGAAGGCCGGGGTGGTCATCAACCGGAAGATGCTGGCCGAGCTGGCCGTCAACGACAAGGCCGCTTTCGCCCAGCTGACCCAGACCGCCAAGGCGGCTCTGTAAGCGAACGAAAAGCGCCGGGCCCGTCCCATGTGGGACGGGCCCGGTTTTTCATTGTGCCGCGGCGGCCGCCGCGGCCTTTTTCTTCCGCTTGGCCGCCAGATAGCGTTCCTCCTCGCTGAAGATGCAGCCGCAGTATTTCTGCATATAGAAGCCGTGCTCCCGGGCGAAGGCCTGCCCCGCCTGGAACAGGGGGCGGAAGTCCCGGTAGAGGAACTCCACCCCGTACTGCTCCCCCATGGCCCGGGCTGTGGCGGCGATGGCCTCGTGGTTCTGATAGGGGGAGATGAGCAGGGAGGTGGTGAAGCTGTCATAGCCGTGCTGGGCGGCGTACCGGGCGGTCTCCTCCATGCGCACTCGGTAGCAGTAGGCGCACCGGCCGTCGATGTTGCCCGCCACGGCGGTGATGAAGGGGCGCAGGTCATAGCTGCCCCCGATGATCAGCTTCATGCCGATCTCTTTGGCGTAGTCCTCCAGGGTGTGCTTCCGGGCCTGGTACTCGGTGTAGGGGTGGATGTTGGGGTTGAACCAGAAGCCGGTCACCCCCACCCCCTCCGACCGCAGCAGGTCGATGGGCCGGTTGGCGCAGGGGGCGCAGCAGATGTGCATCAGGGTGTTCATGTGAAGTCCTCCAGGGTGAGAATGTCCGTCTCCAGCTGCTTCCGCAGGGCGTAGGCCAAGGTCTGGGCGGTCCCGCCCCGGGGCGTCCCGTCGTACACGGCGATGATCCGGGCGGAGCGGTCTACCATATACCGGTTCCGGCGCATCATGCAGAAGCGGTCGTAGTGGTGCTGGATCAGGGTCTCGTAGTCGCACTGGTCCAGGATGGCCTGATACCGCACCCGCTCCTCCTCCGGCCAGCGGTCGGCCTGGCTCTCGCAGGGGCGGACCCCCTCCAGGGTGACCCCCGGCCGCCGCGCCCGCAGCTCCAGCACTTCCTGGGCGAAGTACAGGTCACAGCCCCGGGCCATGCCGCACAGGAAGTGCCTGGCCCCGGCCTCATAGGCCCGGTCCAGGGCCGCCCCCAGGGCCGCCTTCAGCCGCAGGCAGCGCCCGTCGGCCTCGTCGGCGCCCCAGGGCAGCTTGTCGGGGCGGTGGCCGGTGAAGCAGCAGCTGGTCTCCCGATCCATGGTCCCGCCCCCTTTCCTCTCCTTTGATTTCCCGCTGGGGTTTCTCCGCCCCCCTCCGGGGCAGGCTCACAGGACGATCAGGTCCTTGGGGGAGCGGGTGATGTCCTCGCAGCCCCCCTCCTTCAGGATGAGCACGTCCTCGATGCGCACCCCGAACTGTCCGGGCAGATAGACCCCCGGCTCGGCGGAGATCACCGCCCCCGCGGGGAGGAGCCGGTTCTCCCCCGGGCTGGCGTTGGGGGCCTCGTGGATGTCCAGCCCCAGGGAGTGGCCGAAGCTGTGGGTGAAGAACTCCCCATAGCCCGCCTCCCGGAGCACCCGGCGGCCCGCCTCGTCCACCTCGCTGCCGGGCACCCCCGCCCGGGCGGCGTTGATGCCCGCCTTCTGGGCGGCCAGGACGGCGGCATAGACGTCCTCCATCTCCTGGGTGGGCTGGCCCAGGGCCACGGTGCGGGTCATGTCGGAGCAGTAGCCCTCCACCTTGCAGCCGAAGTCCATGGTGATGAACATGCCCGTGTCCACCATCAGGTCCCCGGGGACGGCGTGGGGCCGGGAGCCGTTGGGGCCGGCGGCCACCACCGGGTCGAAGGACACCTTCTCGCCCCCCCGGCTCATCATCTCGTACACCAGCCGGGCGGCGATCTCCCGCTCGGTCATCCCCGGGCGGATGAAGCTGAGGATGGCCTTGAAGGCCTCGTCGGTGATCTCCTGGGCCCGGCGCATCAGGGCCAGCTCCCCCTCGTCCTTGGAGGCCCGCAGGCCGTCCAGCAGGGCCTGGGCGGGGGTGAGGATGCAGGGCAGCTCCTGGGCGTACCGCCGGTGGGCGTCCACCGTCATCGCCCCGCTCTCAAAGCCCACGTTGTGCAGGCCGTTGGCCTCCAGATAGGCCCGGGCCTGGGCCAGGTGGCCGCTGCCGGCGCTCACCAGGGACACCTGGGCCCCGGTGATCTGCTCCCGGGCGGCCTCGATGTACCGGCCGTCGGTGGTGTAGTGGGCCCCGCTGCGGGTGACCAGCAGCAGACCCTCTCCGTGGAACCCCACGGCGTACCGCTCCCCCGCCTCGCTGGTGATGAGCATGGCGTCCAGGCCGTACTCGGGCAGCTTGGCGGCGATGTTGTTCAAATGGTTCACAGTATTTTTCCTCCGTTCCGCAGAGAGATAGGAGTGAGGAGATAGGAGATAGCAGTTTTGGTGTCCGGCTTCCAGCCGGACGATCTCAAAGGGTTTCGCCCACGGCGAAACCTCAAAATCCCTATCTTCTATCTCCTATCTCATATCTCCTATCTGTCCTCAAATTCCTGATACACCCGCTTCATCTCCAGGGCGTCCTCCGCCTGGGTGCCCGCCGATTCACAGATAAACGTCGGGCTCCAGCCCCGGCGGGCGACCTCGGCGGCCAGGGGAGGCCAGTCCGGGCCGTAGCCCCCGTGGTCGGCAAAGGTGCGGTGGCACTTCTCGCCCCCCCTGGGGGTGAACTCGATGCGGGAGAAGTGGCTGTGGAAGCGGGAGGCCCGCTCCGGGCCCAGGGCCGCCTCCACCCGGTCCAGCATCCGGGCAAAGGCCTCCGCCCCGTCCTCCGCCCCCAGGGAGCGGGCGTACAGGTGGCCGAAGTCGATGCAGGGGATCAGCCGCTCGTCCACCGTACACAGCTCCAGCACCTCGTCCAGGTCCCCCAGCTGATTGATCTTGCCCATGGTCTCGGGGCACAGGGCAATGCGGCCGAAGCCGGCGGCGTCGCAGGCGGCGACCACCTCCCGCAGAGAGGCCAGGGCGGTGTCCAGGGCCTCCCTCCGGGCGCGCTTCATCAGGGCCCCGGAGTGGACCACCACCCGCCCTGCCCCCATCCAGTCCGCCGCCCGGCAGGCCGCCAGGACATAGCCGACGGTGCGCTCCAGGGCCGCCCGGTCCGGATTGGCCAGGTTGATGAAATAGGGGGCGTGGAGGGACAGGGCGACCCCCGCCGCCCGGGCGTTCTCCCCCAGCCTCCGGCAGGTCTCCTCCCCCACGTGGACCCCCTTGCCGCACTGGTACTCATAGCAGTCCAGCCCCAGCCCGGCGATCCACGCCGGGGCGTCCAGGGAGGACTTGTGGACGGCGGAGAAGCTGTCAGAGTTTCCGGCCGGACCAAACGCCGCGCTCATACGAAGGGCCTCCGTTTCCCCAGCAGCCGGAAGGGGGTCTCCACGGCGTAGCGCAGATAGCGCCCCGGGTTGCCCGCCAGCCGGATGGGCTCCACCAGCAGGGGGACCACCCCCGCCCGGCAGGCCCCCAGCACGTCGGTGAAGATCTGGTCCCCCACCATGGCGGTCTGCTCCGGGGTGCAGCCCATGCGCGCCATGGCCTGGAGATAGCCCCCCCGCCGGGGCTTGCCGGAGCGGCCCTGATAGGGGACGCCCAGCTGCTGAGCCATCTGGCGGGCCCGGTTGGGCTTGCGGCTGTTGGACAGGAGAAACAGCTGGACGCCGCGGGCCTCCAGCTCCCTGGCCCAGGCCGCCGCCCCGGGGGTGGGCGCCTCCTTATAGGGGGCCAGGGTGTTGTCCAGGTCGGCCAGCACCAGGCGGATGCCCCGCCGGGCCAGCTTCTCCGGGGAAATGCGGTCCACCGAGGGGTAGACCCCCCGGGGAATGGGCAGGATGGACACCGGGTCCCCCCTCCTCCGGTTCTAAATTCCGGCCGGGGCGCGTAGACTAGAGCACACACCCGGTCCGGTCAGCGCCTGACAGTATATCACATCGGACCCGTTTGGACAAGGGGGCATCGTACCATGACAGACACCTTCCTCCTCACCCTCACCCCCCGGCAGCTGCCAGCCCTGCGGGGCTGGCGGGCCACCCCCGCCCTGCTGGCCTACCGGCTGGGGCTGGGGCCCCACCTCCTCCGGGCGGAGGGGGCCGTCCCGCCCCGGGGTGCCCTGATGGTGGTGGGCGACCAGGGCTATGACGGACTGGGGCAGGCGGGTCCCCTGTGCCAGGAGCTGCTGGGGGAGTGCCGGAACCGGGGGCTGGCCGGGGCGGTGCTGGACTTCGACCGCCGCCTGCCCCCCCTGGAGGCCGCCTGTGCCCGGCTGGACGGCCTCTTTGCCCGCCACGGACTGGCCCTGTACGTCCCGGAGGGGTACGCCCCCGCCGCCCCCCACGGCCGGGTGATGATCCCCTCCGCCCTGTCCGGGGGCTCTCTGGAGCTGCGCCTGGAGGAGGCGGGGGAGCGGTACGGCCCGGAGCGGCTGGTCTTGGCCCTGGAGCTGCGGCGGGAGGACTTCCCCCTCCCCTCCCCCTCCGGCGGGGGGCGGCCCCTGAGCCGGGAGGAGCTGGAGGGGATGCGCCGCCGGCTGTCCCCCTCGGTGTTCTTCTCCCGGGAGCTGTGCGCCCGGTACTTCACCTATATGGACGGGGAGGGGGCCCCCCACTTTGTCCTCTTTGACGACGGGGACACCCTGGCCCGGAAGGCGGAGGTGGCCCGGCGGGCCGGGGTCCGCACCTTCCTGGCCCCCTGGACCCAGGTTGCCCCCTTTGCCGGCCGGCTGGGCATCCCCCGGCTCCAGGCCCCGGAGGCGGGCGGAAGAAGGCGGTAGGAGCAGCGCGCTGCTCCTACCGCCTTCTTTGTTTTCAAATAATCGGCGTCCCGTCACCGGTCATAATAAATCAGCATGCTCATCTCCGCTCGCTCCTCCCCCGGGTTCCGATAGACGTGGGGCACATCGGCGCGAAAGCGGATGGAGTCCCCGCAATTCAGCTGATAGGCCTGTCGGTCTACTTTGATTTCCAGTTGACCGCGAAAGATGGTGATATACTCCTCCGTCCCCCCCAGGTGGGGCTGCGCATCCAGATTCCCCCCCGGTTCCACCACGATCCGGTAGAGCTCAAACTGCTTTCCCTCGTCAAAGGCAAAGACTGGATAATTACGATACCGCCCGCCGTCCTCAGTCAGCGGAGCGACCTCCTCCTGCCGGAGCACCGACACCGCCTCTCCGTGCCGCTCCACCAGGGAGGTGAAGGGCACCTTATAGCCGTTGGCGATCTTCCAGAGCACCGAGACCGTGGGGTTCACGTCCCCCTTTTCAATTTGGGCCAGCATGCTTCTGGACACCCCGGTCAGCGCGGCGGCCGCGTCCAGCGTCAGCTTCCGCTGTTCCCGAAACCGCTTTGCATTGCCGGCGATGACACCCGTGACCTCCATCTCCATAAAAATTCTCGCCCTCCTATTGACAATATAAAAGACTAATAGTATTATATATAAGAAATCCGATATATTGGATCTTTCGCCACCATCTTATCACAAGAGGAGCGTGCTGTCAAAGATGTTCCCCTGGCTTCCTTTTCTCACCTACGCGGTGATCACGGCGGCCACCCCCGGCCCCAACAATCTCATGTCCATGTCCAATGGGGGCCGCCTGGGCTTCCGGCGGGCCCTCCCCTTCAACTTCGGCATCTGGGCGGGCTTCTCCGCCGTCATGCTGCTGTGCACCGCCTTCTGCTCTCTGCTGTCCGCCCTGATCCCCCGCGTCCGCCTGCCCATGCTGGTCCTGGGGGCGGCCTATATGCTCTTTCTGGCCTGGGAGACCCTCCGGGGCGGGGAGCTCACCGAGGACCACAGCCACAGCGGCTTCTGGTCCGGCCTGCTGCTCCAGTTCATCAATCCCAAGATCTACATCTACGGGGTCATGTCCATGGAGGCCTACATCCTCCCCCACTTCGCCGGCCGGCCCCTGCCCCTGGCCGCCTTCGCCCTGCTGCTGGCGGGGATCGGCTTTCTGTTCACCCTGCTCTGGTCCGCCTTCGGCTCCCTGTTCCGGGTTCTCTTCGTCCGGCACGCCCGGGCGGCCAACCGGATCATGGCCCTGCTGCTGGTGGGCTGCGCGGTCTCCCTGTTCCTGTAAACAGCCGAAAACAGGCGGCGCCGTCTTGGACGGCGCCGCCTGTTTGCTCATTCCATTTTCCGCGGCTCCGGCCCGCCTGGGCGGAGCCATATCTGTCCCGGGTTCTCAGTTGAAGGCCTGATACAGGAAGGTCACGATCTGGCCGCGGGTGCAGGTGTTGTCGGAGCCGAAGGTGGTCTCGCTGGTGCCGGAGGTGACCCCCTCGCCCAGGGCCCACAGGACGGCCTCATAGTAGGAGGCGCTCTCGTCCACATCGGTGAAGGGATTCTCGGTCACCGAGGCCTCGGGGCAGCCCAGGGCCCGCCAGATGAACTCCATGGCCATGGCCCGGGTGCAGGGGTCGTTGGGGGCGAAGGCGTCCTCGTCCTCCACGCCGTTGGCGGCGGCCCAGGCGGTGGCGTCATAGAACCAGTCCCCCTCCTTCACATCCCCGAAGGGGTTGCCGGAGGCGCCGGCGGGCTTGCCGGCGGCGGCGTACAGGAAGGTGATGATCTGGCTGCGGGTGCAGGTGTCGTCGGGGCCGAAGGTGGTCTCGCTGGTGCCGGCGGTGATGCCGTTCTCCACCGCCCAGATCACGGGGGCGGCGTACCAGGCGTCGTCGGACACATCGCTGAAGCCGCTGGCGGAGGGCTGCTCCGGCTCGGGCTCAGGCTGGGCGGCGGTGCCGGGGACGGTCAGGGTGTACACGGCGCTCTGGCGGCTGAACTGCCCGCCGGTGGCCACCACGTGGACGCGGTGCTCGCCGGCTCCCAGGGCGGCGGTGTTCAGGTCATAGTAGAAGGGGGCCTGATTCAGGGTGGCCATGAGGGCCCCGTCCACATAGTACTCCACCGTGATGTCCTTGGTGCCGGGGTAGCTCACATAGGCGGCCAGGCGCAGGGTGCCCGCGTCGGTCAGCTGGGTCTGGCTCAGCTCCTCCCAGCCGGTGGCCGAGGTCTGTCCCTCGTACAGATAGGCCCCGTTGTCGGCGATGGCCTTGTCATAGGCGGCCCGGACGGTGCTGTTGTCGTTGAGGGCGTAGTCGTACTGCTCACCGGGCATGTTCACGTCGAAGTAGAACACGGCCTTCACCTCGGGATAGACCATGTTCACATAGGAGTAGAAGCGGGTGACCTGATCCACGGAGTAGGCGGTCTGGTCCCCGGTGAGGCCCCGGTGGGCAAAGCCGCACTCGCTGATCATCATGGGCTTGCCGTGGGCCCGGGCCAGCTCCACCACGGGCTGGATGACGATGAGGGGGTCATAGTCGTACACGCCGGTGCCATAGAAGGGGTTGCTGCCGGCGGCCCCGCCGTAGGCGTAGCTCATGGGCGCGCCGTTGAGGTCGGTGTAGTTGGTGTTCTGATAGGTGGACACCCCGATCCAGTCCACATACTGGTCGCCGGGGTAGAACTGCTCGATGGTGACGTTCCGGTTGCTGATGTCGTTGGGGGAGAACACCATCTGGATGTTGGGGTAGGCCGCGGCGGCGTTGGCCACCTTCTGGAAGGCCTGGATAAAGGTGTTGGCGTCGCACTCCACCCAGTTGTTCATCTCGGCGCCCACCCGGAGCAGGACGGTGGCGTTCAGCTGGCCTATGGCCCGCAGGCTCTCGTTGATGTAGCTGTCCGAGGACAGGACGGTCTGGGCGCCGCCGGTGCCCTCCGGCTGGAAGTTCCAGGCCAGCTCGATGACGCCGCCGTTGGCAGCCTGGCGGAAGTTGTCCGAGGTGTTCATGTAGTAGTCGATCCAGTAGTCCATCGAATAGCCGTCCTGGAAGGTCACGTACATCAGGGCGGCGGACTCATTGGGCTGCTCGTGGCCCAGGGCGGTGCCGAACCAGGTGCCGCTGGCGGGGCCGTAGCCGTAGGGGGAGGGGCCGTTGTCGCTCTGGGCATAGATCTTGGGGGTCTGGGCCGTCCGGAGATAGTCCAGGTGGGCGTTCACGTCGATCAGGGTGTCGTCATAGCCATAGCCGTTGTCGTGGAGCCACTGGGCGAAGGTCAGCTGCCGCTCCAGCCAGGTGATGGCCCCGTCGATGTCGCCGCTGACCTCGCAGGCCCAGGCGGCGGTGGCGCACTTGGGCTCCAGATTCCAGCACACGTCCTCGCACATCCCCATGGGCACCAGCAGATCATAGGTCTGCTGGGCCACCGAGGTGATGGAGCCCACGTCGCTCCCGCCGGAGATGGCGTCCCACTGGTCATGCAGGGGCCAGTAGGAGGACGGGTAGGTGAAGGCCGAGGCGCTGATGCACAGGCTGGCGGACAGCGCCGCCGCCAGGGCGACGGCACAGATCCGCCGCAGGTACTTTTTCATGTTCTTTCCCTCCGATAAATCTCATATTCCGGTTATGCGCTGCATCATTTCGGTGCGTTGCACTGTTTTCATTGTAACCACTTTCCCTCCCTGTTGCAATATGCACAGAGCATAGTCGGAAAATTTTTTCCGCCCGGCTCCAGACCGGAATCAACCGCCCCTGATTTGTCGCTTTTTTGTGAACTTTCCGGGAAAAGGCTGGACAGAACGGGGCGGTTTGGATTATGATATAGGCTGTATGATTTCGACGTCCCCTGTGCGGGGGACGTTCCAGGACATAGAAGGAATAGAAGGATCTGACCATGACCCACTCGTTTTTCGGCGGGGTGTACCCCGCCACCAGAAAGGGCAGCACCCGGCGCAAGCCCCTCGCCCCCCTCTCCTCCCCTCCGGAGGAGGTGGTCCTCCCCCTGGTCATGTGCGCCGACGGCCCCTCCGTCCCCCTGGTCAAGGCGGGGGACCGGGTCCGGCTGGGGCAGCCGGTGGCCCGCCGGGGCGGCGACGGCGGCGCGGCCCTCCACGCCAGCGTCTCCGGCCGGGTCGTCGCCGTGGGGGACCGGCCCCACCCCTGGGGCGGGTCCTCTCCCGCCGTGGTCATCCGCAGCGACGGCCGGGATGAGCCCTGGGAGGAGGGGCCCCAGCCCCTGACCATGACCGAGGTCAGCCTGACCCTGCTCACCCAGCGGGTGGAGGAGGCAGGCGTCGTGGGCATGGGGGGCGGCTGCTCCCCCACCTGGGAGAAGCTGGACCGGGCCGCCGGCCGGGTGGACACCCTCATCATCAACGCCGCCGAGTGCCAGCCCTATGTCACCGCCGACCACCGGCTGCTGCTGGAGCGGGGCAAGTACATCCTCCGGGGGGCCGAGCTGCTCTCCCGGTGCCTGGGGGCCAACCGCACCGTGCTGGTCACCGAGGGGGACAAGCTCAACGCGGTGGAGTCGGTGGAGCGCCGCCGGCTGGTCCGGGGCGGGACAGTTCGTCTGTGCACGGTCCGCACCCGCTACCCCCTGGGGGCGGAGAAACAGATCGTCCAGACGGTCACCGGCCGGGAGGTGCCCCCCGGGGGCTCCCCCCTGGACGTGAAGTGCGCCGTCTTCAACGTGGCCACCGTCTACGCCATTCAGGACGCGGTCTTCCGGGGCCGGGCCCTGACCCACCGGGCGGTCACCGTCACCGGCGGGGCGGTCTCCCGCCCCCGGAACTTGTGGGTGCCCATCGGCACCCCCCTTCGCGCCCTGCTGGAGGACTGCGGCGGCCTGCGGGAGGCGGTCGACCTGCTGCTCACCAACGGCCCCATGATGGGGCTGCCCGTGGATACCCTGGACGCCCCGGTGATCAAGGACACCAACTGTCTGGTCTGCCTCACCGGCCTGGAGCGCCGGCCCGAGCAGAGCGGCAGCGTGTGCATCCGCTGCGGCAAGTGCGTGGCCGCCTGCCCCATGCACCTGGCTCCCGCCGTCGCCCGGCAGGCCCTGGAGCAGCGCGACCTGGCCCGTCTGGCCAAGCTGCACCTGGAGGACTGCATCTCCTGCGGCTGCTGCTCCTACATCTGCCCGGCCCAGATCCCGCTGGTGGACCGGGTGCGCCAGGCCAGACAGGCCCTGGAGAGAGGGGGCTTTGACGCATGAATACCGTCCACGCCCCCACCTATCTGCCCCCCCAGCTGCGGCAGAGCGCCACCACCCGGGCCATGATGGCCGACGTGATGGTGGCCCTGGTCCCCGCCCTCGGGATGGCGGTGTACTTCTTCGGTCTGCGGGTGCTGGCCCTGTGCGCCGTGTCGGTGACCGCCTGCGTCTTCTTCGAGTGGCTCTACCGCCGGCTCACCCGCCAGTCCGTCACCGTGGGCGACCTGTCCGCCTGCGTCACCGGCCTGCTCCTGGCCCTCAGTCTGCCCGCCAGCTCTCCCTACTGGATCCCGGTGCTGGGGGCGGCCTTCGGCATCATTGTGGTCAAGCAGTTCTACGGCGGCCTGGGCCGGAACTTCATGAACCCCGCCCTGGCCGGCCGGATGCTGGCCGCCACTTTCCCCATCCTCATGACCAGCTGGCCCCAGCCCCTCCAGCGCCTGGGCCTGCTGGAGGTGGACGCGGTGTCCGCCGCCACCCCCCTGTCCTACCTCCACGAGGGGACGCTGCCCCCCCAGGGGCTGGACCTGCTCTTCCTGGGGGACCGGGGGGGCTGCATGGGGGAGGTGTCCGCCTTCGCCCTGCTGCTGGGCTTCGGATACCTGCTGCTGCGCCGGGTGATCTCCCCCCGGGTTCCCCTGGCCTATCTGGGGACGGCGGCCGTCCTGTGCCTGGTGTTCTACCCCGCCGGGGTCAACCCCCTGGTTTGGACCGCCTATCAGCTGCTCAGCGGCGGCCTGCTCATGGGGGCGGTCTTCTTCGCCACCGACCCGGCCACCACCCCGGTCACCCCCCGGGGGCAGCTGATGTTCGGGGTGGGCTGCGGCCTGCTGACCATGCTGCTGCGCTACTGCGGCTCCTACCCCGAGGGGGTGGGCTGGGCCATCCTCACCATGAACTGTCTGGTGTGGCTCATGGACCGGCTGGGCATGCCCCGCCGCTTCGGCGTCAGCCCCTTCACCGTCACCCGCCGGTGGTTCACCGGCGCCCTGGACTCCCTGCGGGAGATCCGCTTCGTCCGGCCCAGCCTGCCCGCCGGCCTGACCGGCCGGAAGGCCGGACAGGCCCCCGGCGAGCGCTACCTGGACACCCTGCGCGCCCACGGGAGGACCCTGGGCCCCCTGCTGATCCTGCTGGCCGTCATCGCCGGCCTGCTCACCGGCCTGCACGTGTTCACCGACCTGGACACCGCCCGGGCCGAGCTGCGCCAGCGCCAGGAACTCCTGGCCCAGGTGATGCCCCAGGCCAGCACCAGCTCCGAGACCCCCTACCGGGCCAACGGCGCCCTGTCCATCCAGGCGGGCTACACCGCCCAGGGGGAGCTGGCCGGCTACTGCGTGGAGGTCCAGAGCCAGGGCTTCAGCGGGGTCATCACCATGGTGGTGGGAGTGGACCTGAACGGCGAGGTCACCGGCGTGGCCGTCACCAGCCACAGCGAGACCAGCGCCATCGGCACCCAGGCCATGACCCCCGAGGCACTGGAGCGCTATGTGGGCCGGTCGGGCACTCTGCGGGACCACGGGGACAACGCGGTGGACGCGGTGGCGGGGGCCACCGCCACCTCCCGGGCCATCACCGCCGGAGTCAACCGGGCCCTGGCCATTGTGGCCAATCTGGATACGGAAGGAGAGGTGCCCTATGCGGACGGACAGCCGTGAGAGCTTCCTCCCGGAGAGGGGGGAGCGCCTGTGAATACCGCCTTGGAGCTGGCAGGCGTGGCCCTGGCCGCCCTGCTGTCGGAGAATATGGTGCTGGTGTCCTCCATGGGGGTGGGCACCGACCGGAAGGCCTTTCAGGACCCCCGCCGGGCCCTGCGCCTGGGCACCTGCCTGACCCTGGTGATGGTGCTGGGCGGGCTGTGCGCCTGGCTGCTGGACCACCTGGTGCTGGGGCTTCTGGGGTGGGAGCACCTGCGCCTGCTGTGCTTCGCCCTGCTGATCCCCGGTCTGGTGGCCTCCCTGCGGAAGTTCTTCCGGGTCTGCGTCCCCCTGCTGTCCCAGCGGTGGGACGACTGCCTGGCCGCCATCCCCACCAACTGTGCCGCCCTGGGCTCCGCCCTGCTCATCACCCAGCGGGGCTACGGCCTGCTCACCGCCCTGGTCTTCACCCTGTGCGCCGGCATCGGCGTCACCCTGGCGGTGGCCAGCTTTGCCAGCCTGCAGAGCGAGGTGGACCTGGACCGCTGCCCCCGGCCCTTCCGGGGGCTCCCCATCCAGCTGATCACCGCCGGCCTCATGGCCATGGGGCTGATGGGCTTCTATGGACTTCACCTGACCCACGCATAAAAACAGCCCCGCGAAATCGAAGATTTCGCGGGGCCTTTTTTCTTGCGCTTACCGGGCGCCCAGCTTGAACGAGGCGCACTCGGTGCCGTCGCACTGGGTGGGGGCGGTGCTGGAGCAGCCCACCTTGATAGAATCCAGGGAACAGCAGTTCTGAGGCTTGTTGTGGTAGGCGCAGGTGTCCACCGAGCAGTGGATGCTGGTGTTGCAGGATTTGTTGTTCATCATACAAAACCCTCCTTCCATGGGTCGGGTTTAGGATGCGCCGGCGGGCCGGGTTTTATTCCGGCTTCCGGCCCGAATCTTTATCCCGCCTGGAGCGCCGGCTCCACCGCAGGCCCTTCCAGTCGTCCAGGTCCTCGGGGAGCACGTCCACCACCCGGGGGATGAAGCGGCTGGCAAAGCCCCCCTTGCCCCGGTTCTTCACATAGAAATAGCCGATCACCGAGAAGACCACCGCCCCCACAAAGTTGACGGCCAGATCCTTCATGGTGTCCAGGATGCCGATGTCCAGATAGCCCCCCAGGCCCAGGGCGATCTCCTCCCCGGCGCCGGTGACCACGATCACGTCGGCGATGTCCCGGATGACCACCGGATTGTTCCCCCCGGTGGGGTCCAGCATGACGGAGGAGATATTCTGCACCACCGCGTCCTTCTGCATATCCAGCAGGAACAGCTGGTCCATGGCGCACTCGAAGAACTCCCACAGCACCCCGATGGTCATGGAGAAGCAGAAGGCCACAATGGCCATGTACACCGGGGACAGGGACAGGGAGACACGCTCGTGGCGATTGCACAGGTCCACCAGGGCGAAGCCGATGGCGGCGCACAAAAAGCCGTTGAGGGTGTGGAGGATGGTGTCCCAGCCCTGGAAGGTGGTATAGAAGGCGCTGATCTCCCCCAGGATCTCGGCGGAGAAGATGAACAGGAGGATGATGACCTCCAGGGTGTTGGGCAGGTCCACCATCAGGGCCCGCTCCAGAATGGTGGGCAGCAGGAAGAGCACCAGGGTCAGCAGACACAGGAACACGCTCTCATAGTTGCCGTTGAAGAACTGGGCCACCATGGTCAGGATGACCAGGAACCGCAGCAGCACATACACCGCCGCCACCGTCCGCTTGCGCCGCAGGGCGTCCGCGGCGGTGCGCAGGGCGTGGCCCACCCCTTTTTTCTTCTCTCGCGCCATCGTCGTCAGCCTCCTCTCAGCCTCTCAGGGCCGCAGGTCCAGTATACGGACCCCGGAATGGAAAGTCAAGGAAAAAGGCAAGGCGGGGCCGCCCCCGGCATAGACTGTCCCGGAGGTGAACGTCCATGGATCTGCGCAACCAGTCCATCACGGTGGGGGAGCTGCTCGGCGACCCCCGGTCCCGGGCGGTGTTCCAGCGGCGGTTCGGCAAGCTGCTGCGCCACCCCCTGGTGGGGAAGGCCCACTCCCTCACCCTGGCCCAGCTGGCCGAGATGGCGGCGGTCTATCTGCCCCAGAAGACCATCCAGGAGACCATTCGGGAGCTGGAGCAGCTCTGACCGCCCGCGGCGGCTCCGCCTGTCGGCGGGGCCGCCGCAAATTCTTCCCGGGAATGGGTTGCCAGACGGAGGATTTTGGGCTACAATAAACTCACGATTTTACGGCAGGAGGCGCTTGCATGGACATCACCCTGCACCGGAACGGGCCGGTCCCCTTCTTTGCCTGTGACGACCCGGCGTGGGGCGGCTGTGTCCACGGCTTCTCCACCCGGCTGGGGGGCGTCTCCCCCGCCCCCTGGGACAATCTGAACCTGGGGGCCGGCCGGGGGGACGAGCCCGCCCATGTGGCCGAAAACTTCCGCCGCTTCTGCGCCGCCGTGGGGGCCGACTCCGCCGCCCTGGTGAAGAACCACCAGGTCCACAGCGACCGGATCCGCCGGGTGGGCCCGGGCGACCGGCTGCCCGGCCCCGCCGCCCCCGGCGTCTTGGAGGCCGATGGCCTCGTCACCGACCGGCCGGGGGTCTGCCTGACCATCTTCTCCGGGGACTGCATCCCCGTTCTGCTCTATGACCCGGTGCGGCGCTGTGTCGCCGCCGCCCACGCCGGCTGGCGGGGGACCGCCGCCGGCATCGCCGCCCGGGCGGCGGAAGCCATGGTCCGGGACTATGGCTGCAAGCCGGGGGACATCCTGGCCGCCATCGGCCCGGGCATCGGCCCCTGCTGCTTCGAGACCCACCGCGACGTCCCCGACGGCCTGCGCGCCGGGATGGGGGCCGACGCCGAGGACTTCATCCGCCCCCTGCCCGGCGGGGAGAAGTTTCAGGTGGACCTGAAGGGGGCCAACGCCCGCTTTCTGGAGCGCGCCGGCCTGGACCCGGCCCGCATCGCCCTGTGTCCCGCCTGCACCGCCTGCCGCCCCGACCTGTTCTGGTCCCACCGGAAGCTGGGCCAGCGGCGGGGGAGCATGGCCTCCCTCATCCAACTGCTTTGACCCAGGAGAAGTGCCCATGAAACGACTGTCCGCCCTCTTGCTGGGGGCTGTTCTGCTCCTCTCCCTGGCCGCCTGCGGCGGCGGGGAGGGCGCCGCCTCCTCTGGCGCGGCCTCCTCCCAGGCCGGGGACGGGAGCGCCGCCGAGGAGGCCGTCCCCTTCACCCTGCCCGTCTTTCTGGACTTCAGCCTCCACCCCGTCCTGGGGGCCAACCGGGCCAACCTGACCCTGTCCCCCCTGCTGTACGAGGGGCTGTTCCAGGTGGACGGGTCCTTTCAGGCCGTCCCCGTCCTGTGCGAGCGCTGGTCGGCCAGCGAGGACCTGCTGACCTGGACCTTCACCCTGCGCGCCGGGATCACCTTCTCCAACGGGGAAGCCCTCACCGCCCAGGCGGCGGCCGCCGCCCTGGAGCTGGCCCGGACCGCGGGCAGCCGGTACGCCGGCCGGCTGGCCGACGTGGCCGCCGTCACCGCCAGCGAGGACGACCCCCTCACCTTTACGATCACCCTGACCCGGCCCAACGGCAGCCTGCCCCTCCTGCTGGACATCCCCATCGCCCTAGGGGAGGGGGACCGCCCCTTCGGCACCGGCCCCTATACCCTGGCCGGCGGGGGAGACGGCCTGGCCCTGGTCCGCCGGGACGACTGGTGGCAGGGGACCGCCCTGCCTCTGGAGGAGATCCCCCTCTATGAGGTGTCCCGCAGCGACGAGCTGATCTACGCCTTCGACGCGGGGAGCATCTCCCTGCTGGAGGTGGACCTGATGGCCACCAACACCCTGGGCTATGGGGGCAACTACCAGACCTGGGACTACGCCACCACCGACCTGGTCTATCTGGGCTTCAACGCCCGGTCCGGCCCCTGCCAGGACCCCCAGGTGCGGCAGGCCATCGCCCGGGCGGTGGACCGGACCCCGCTGGTCCAGACCACCTATGCCAGCCACGCCGTGGCCTCCCCTCTCCCCGTCCACCCGGACAGCCCCCTGTACGACCAGGGGGCGGCCGACCGGCTCTCCTATGCCCCGGAGGAGCTGGCCGGGCATCTGGCCGAGCTGGGGCTGGAGGGGGCGACCCTCACCCTGCTGGTCAACAGCGAGAACGAGGCCAAGGCCTCCGCCGCCGACCTCATCGCCTATCAGCTGGAGTCCGCCGGCCTGGCGGTCCAGGTGGAGCGGCTCCCCTTCGAGGACTTCACCGCCGCCCTGGCCGCCGGGACCTTCGACCTGTACCTGGGGGAGACAGTGCTCACCGCCGACTTCGACCTGGCCCCCCTGCTGTCCTCCGCGGGCAGCCTGAACTACGGGGGCTGGACGGCCAGCGCCGCCGACGCCCTGCTGTCCGTCCTCCACGCCGCCCCGGAGGAGGAGAAGCCCCGGGCCGCCGCCGACCTGTTCGCCTATCTGGAGCAGCAGACCCCCATCGCCCCTCTGCTGTTCAAGAACGGCTCGGTGCTCACCCAGTGGGGGCGGGTGTCCGGCCTGGACCCCATCCGCGGCAACGTGTTCTGCCATCTGGAAAACTGGACCGTCTCATAGCCCTGGGCCGACCGGCCCGGAAGAAAGAAATATAGGGAGGAATCGACC
>CALWYA010000010.1 GCA_944385645.1 uncultured Oscillospiraceae bacterium | reverse complement strand
TGGCCTGGTGCTCCGACGCTTTCTGCCTCCGGGCCGGCCGGGACCTGCCGGAAAAGCACTACTATGAGGACATGGACCAGCTGGAGAACGGGGTGGGCATGCTGCAGCTCCTCCTCAGTCAGGCCCGGCTGGCCCTGGAGGGGGAGGACCTGTCCGCCCTGACCCCGCCCCCCTTCACCGCAGCCACCGGGGTGTCCGCCGCCCCCTTCATCGGCCAGGTGCTGGACCTGTGCCGGGCCCAGTGCCCCGCCCTCCGGGGATCGGTCCGCCCCATCGTCAACCGCTTTTTCGGGGAGACCATCACCGTCTCCGGCCTGGTCACCGGGGGCGACCTGATGGACCAGCTCCGGGGGCTGGACCTGGGGGAGCGGCTGCTGATCCCCTCCAACATGCTCCGGGCGGGGGAGCAGGTCTTTCTGGACGACGTGACCCTGGCCCAGGTGGAGGAGACCCTGGGGGTCCCCGTGCGGGTGGTGGACGCCGAGAGCGGCTTCGACCTGGTGGACGCCATGCTGGGCATGGCCGCCCCGCCCCCCGACGTGGCCAAGCGGCGGGAGGAAACCGAGTATTACCAATACAATCCATAGAGTGGAGAGTAAAGAGTAGAGAGTGGAGAAATGGGATTCGCCGTAGGCGAATGATTTCAAATGGTCCGGCTTTGCCGGACGCCATATCTCCACTCTTCACTCTCAACTCTCCACTCTGACCGGAAGAGAGCGTGATAACATGAAACCATTAGTGGCCATCGTGGGCCGGCCCAACGTGGGCAAGTCCATGCTGTTCAATAAGCTGTGCGGGCAGCGGCTGTCCATCGTGGAGGACACCCCCGGGGTGACCCGGGACCGGATCTACGCCCCCTGCGAGTGGCGCAGCCGGGTGTTCGACCTGGTGGACACCGGCGGCATCGAGCCGGGGACCGACGACCAGATCCTGTCCTTCATGCGGGAGCAGGCGGAGATCGCCATCCAGAACGCCACCGTCATCGTCTTCGTGTGCGACGTGAAGACGGGGATGACCGCCTCTGACCAGGAGGTGGCCAACATGCTCCTGCGCTCGGGCAAGCCGGTGGTGCTGGCGGTGAACAAGGCCGACCAGGTGGGCCGGGAGAACCCGGACATCTACGAGTTCTACAACCTGGGCCTGGGCGACCCCATCGCCGTGTCCGCCGTCCACGGCCACGGCACCGGAGACCTGCTGGACGCCTGCTTTGCCTACTTCCCCCCGGAGGACGGGGAGGAGGACGACGACGACGTGGTGAAGGTGGCCGTCATCGGCAAACCCAACGTGGGCAAGTCCTCCCTGGTCAACCGCATCCTGGGGGAGGAGCGGGTCATCGTCTCCGACGTGGCGGGCACCACCCGGGACGCCATCGACAGCTACTTCGAGAACGAGAAGGGCCGGTACTGCTTTATCGACACCGCCGGCATGCGGAAGAAGTCCAGGGTGGACGACCGGATCGAGAAGTTCTCCGTCCTGCGCTCCACCATGGCCATCGAGCGGTGCGACGTGTGCCTTATCATGATCGACGCCCAGGAGGGGGTCACCGAGCAGGACACCAAGGTGGCCGGCCTGGCCCACGAGGCGGGCAAGGCGTGCATCATCGTGGTCAACAAGTGGGACGCCATCGAGAAGGACGGCAGGACCATGGACAAGATGCGCCAGGAGGTCATGCGGGATCTGTCCTATATGACCTACGCCCCCATCCTGTTCATCTCCGCCCTGACGGGGCAGCGGGTGGACCGGCTGTTCGACCTCATCAACTATGTGAACAACCAGGCCGCCACCCGCATCTCCACCGGCATGCTCAACTCCCTGCTGGCCGACGCCACCGCCCGGGTCCAGCCCCCCACCGACAAGGGCCGGCGGCTGAAGATCTACTACATGACCCAGGTGGGGGTGAAGCCCCCCCACTTCGTGTGCTTCTGCAATGACGCGCGGCTGTTCCACTTCTCCTATCAGCGCTATCTGGAGAACCAGCTGCGCTCCACCTTCGGCCTGGAGGGCACCCCCGTGCGGCTGACCATCCGGCAGAAGGGCGACAAGGAGGGGTAATATGTCGGAGCTCACCTACGCCATCGCGGGCTGGAACCTGCCCCTGCCCGTGATCTTTGCCGTCACGGCGCTCGTGGCCTACTTCTGCGGCTGCTTCAACGGGGCGGTCATCGTCTCCAAGTACATCCTCCGGGACGACGTGCGCAGCCACGGCAGCGGCAACGCCGGGCTGACCAACTTCTACCGCACCTTCGGCGGTCCCCTGACCTTCGTGGTCATCCTGTGCGACGTGCTCAAGGCGGTGGTGGCCATCCTCTTTTCCCGCTATCTGTTTTTCGCCGGCTATACCATCTACCTGTCCGCCGCCAGCACCACCCAGTTCTGGCACAGCTTCTCCGAATACTGGGCGGGTATGTTCTGTCTGCTGGGCCACATGTTCCCCTGTATGTTCCACTTCAAGGGGGGCAAGGGCATCCTGTCCGGGGGCACCATCGCCATCATGATCGACTGGCGGGTGGCCCTGGTGGTGTGGGGGGGCTTCCTGGTGCTGGCCGTCCTCACCAAATACGTCTCCCTGGGCTCCGTCTGGGCGGGGGCCAGCTTCCCCGTGGCCACCTTCTTCGTCTACCGGGACCCGGTGCTCACCCTGCTGGGCCTGCTCCTGGGGGGGCTGGTGGTGTTCATGCACCGGGGGAACATCTCCCGGCTGCTCCACGGGACGGAAAACAAGTTCTCGCTGCACCACAAAAAAGAATAAAACCGTGATTTCCGCCCCCGCAGGGGGCGGAAATCACAAGACCCGGACCATTTTGAAAAAACGCGAAAGGAAGGGAATACCATGAAGATCACCGTACTGGGCAGCGGCGCCTGGGGCACCGCCCTGTCCCTGGTGCTGCTGGAGAATGGCCACCAGGTCACCCTCTGGTCCTACACCCGGGAGGAGTCCAAGACCCTCCGGGACAACCATGAGAACCCCATGCTCAAGGGGGTCCCCCTGCCGGACACCCTGGCCCTCACCGACGATATGGCCTGTGTGAAGGGCTGCGGGCTGGTGGTGCTGGCCACCCCCTCCTTCGCCGTGCGGGCCACCGCCGCCAAGCTGAAGGACCTGGTGGACCCAGGCACCATCCTGGTGTCGGTGTCCAAGGGCATCGAGAAGGACACCTCCCTGCGCCTGAGCCAGGTCATCGAGGAGGAGATCGGGGACAAGTGCCCGGTGGTGGTGTTGTCCGGTCCCTCCCACGCCGAGGAGGTTGGCCGCCGCATCCCCACGGGGGTGGTGGCCGCCGCCTCCGACCGGGCGGTGGCCGAGCAGGTCCAGGACCTGTTCATGAACCACCGCTTCCGGGTGTACACCAGCGACGACAGGGTGGGCACCGAGCTGTGCGCCGCCCTGAAGAACATCATCGCCCTGTGCGCCGGCTGCTGCGACGGCATGGGCTGCGGGGATAACACCAAGGCCCTGCTCATGACCCGGGGGCTGGCCGAGATGGCCCGGCTGGGGGTGGCCCTGGGGGGCCGGAAGGAGACCTTCACCGGCCTGGCCGGGGTGGGCGATCTGATCGTCACCTGCACCTCCATGCACTCCCGGAACCGCCGGTGCGGCATCCTCATCGGCCAGGGCAAGGGCATCCAGGAGGCCATCCGCGAGGTGGGCGCCGTGGTGGAGGGCTACTACGCCGCTGCCAGCGCCCGGGTGCTGGCCCAGAAGACCGGGGTGGACATGCCCATCGCCCAGGCGGCCTATGAGGTCCTCTACGAGGGCCGGGACGTTCACGGGGTGGTGGCCGACCTGATGACCCGCTCCAAGCGGTCCGAGCTGGAAGAGAGCTGGTCTTGACACACTTCAACTCAGCGGTAAAACCGCTGAGTTGAGAAAGTTGGCATACCGGGCGGGACTCGATTTCTGACGAAAAAGTCGCCCCGCCCGGTATGAGATGTGTTTTTGGGGTCGGCAAAGCCGCCCCAAAAACGTATCCCAATTTATTTCGCGTCTGCGGACGCGAAACTCCTGCGGAGGGCTGTCGATCCGATACCGGGGCCCGAAACGGAACATTCCACCGGCTTTGCTTTCCTCCGGCGGCAAAGCCCCTGGGGAGGCACTGATTACAATGGAACGGCTGTATGAAGAAAACTCCTTCCTCACCGACTTTGATGCCCGGGTCCTCACCTGTGCGCCGGGGAAGGGGGGCTATGAGGTCACCCTGGACCGCACCGCCTTCTTCCCCGAGGGGGGCGGGCAGCCCTGGGACACCGGGACCCTGGGCCCCGCCCGGGTGCTGGAGGTCCACGACCGGGGCGGACAGGTGGTCCACCTGTGCGACGCTCCCCTGGAGCCGGGGCAGACCGTCCACGGGGCCGTCGACTGGGACCGGCGCTTCGACCTGATGCAGCAGCACTCCGGGGAGCACATCGTCTCCGGCCTGGCCCACGCCAAGTGGGGCTGTGACAACGTAGGCTTCCACCTGGGGGCCGAGCTGGTCACCATCGACCTGAGCGCGGAGCTGGACGAGGAACAGCTGGCCTGGCTGGAGGGGGAGGCCAACCGCTATGTGTGGCAGGACCGCCCTGTGTCCGTCTCCGTCCCCGCCCCGGAGGAGCTGGAACAGCTGACCTACCGGAGCAAGAAGGCCCTCGACGGGCCGGTGCGCATCGTCACCTTCCCCGGGGCCGACTGCTGCGCCTGCTGCGGCACCCACGTGCGCTCCGCCGGGCAGGTGGGGCTCATCAAGCTGCTCACCGTGCAGAAGTTCCGCTCCGGCTGCCGCATCGAGCTGGTGTGCGGGAGCCGGGCCCTGGCCTATCTCAGCGGGGCCCTGGAGCAGAACCGGCAGGTGTCCCGGCTGCTGTCCGCCAAGCTCTTTCAGACGGGGGCGGCGGTGGAGCGGCTGCTGGCCGAGAACGAGGGCCACAAGGCCCGGTGCGCCCGGCTGGAGGAGGACCGCTTCGCCGCCCTGGCCCGGCAGTACGCCGGGGCCGGGGACGTGGTCCTCTTCGAGGAGGGGCTGTCCCCCGACGCCCTGCGCCGGCTGTGCGACGCGGTGCTCCGCGCCTGCGGGGGCCGGTGCGCCTGCCTCTCCGGCGGGGAGGGAGCCGGCTGGCAGTACGCCGTGGGGGCCCCCGACCGGGACCTGCGCCCCCTGGCCAAGGAGATGAACGCCGCCCTGGACGGCCGGGGGGGCGGAAAGCCCGACTTCATCCAGGGCATCCTCCAGGCCGACCGGGCCCGGATCGAGGCGTTCTTCCGCACCCACTAAGCGAGGTTTTTCATGGATTACACCGTCTATCAGCTGCTGTGGCTGTTCCTGATCTACGCCTTCCTGGGCTGGGTGGGCGAGACTGCCCTGGCCGCCCTGCGCAAGGGCCGGCTGCTCAACCGCGGCTTTCTCAGCACCCCCTTCTCCCCGGTGTACGGCCTGGGCGGGGTGCTGTTCTCTGTCTTTCTCTCCGAGCTGACCGACACCCCCTTCTTCCTGTTCCTGGGGGGCGTTCTCCTGGGCACCGGCCTGGAGCTGCTCACCGGCGTGGTGCTGGAGAAGCTCACTGGGGAGAAGTGGTGGGACTACTCGGACCGAAAGTACCACTTCAACGGCTACATCTGCCCCCACTACGCCCTGATCTGGGGCCTGTGCGCCGTGCTCTGCCTGTTCGCAGGCAACCGGCTGGCCCTGTTCCTGGTGGGCCTCATCCCCCAGGGGGCGGGGAAGCTCATCCTGCTGGCAATCTATCTCGTGCTGGGTCTGGACCTGCTGACCTCCTTCGCCGCCCTGCTCCAGTGGAAGGGCCGGCTGGCCGAGCCCTCGGAGCTGTCCCGCTTCCTGCGGACCCTCACCCGGCGGCTGGACAACGCCCTCACCCGGTATGTCCAGCGCCGGGTGCTCCGGGCCTACCCCACTCTGGAGGGCAAGCCCCGGGCCAAACGGGAAAAGGCCGCCGTCTTTGCCCAGGGCTGTGGATTCTACAAGCTGTTCTGGCTGTTTTTCATCGCCTGCCTGCTGGGCGACCTGATCGAGACGATCTTCTGCCGGCTGACCATGGGGGAGTGGATGAGCCGCAGCAGCCTGGTGTGGGGCCCCTTCTCCATCGTGTGGGGCTTCGGGGCGGTGCTGCTCACCGTCCTGCTCTACCGCTACCGGTGCCGGCGGGACGGCTATCTCTTTCTGATGGGCACACTGGCCGGGGGCGCCTATGAGTACATGTGCTCAGTGGCCAGCGAGATTGCCTTCGGCTCGGTGTTCTGGGACTACAGCCACATCCCCTTCAACCTGGGGGGCCGGGTCAACCTGCTCTACTGCTTCTTCTGGGGCATCGCCACCGTGCTGTGGATCAAGTACTGCTATCCCTTCCTGTCCCGGTGGATCGAAAAGCTGCCCATGAGGCCGGGCAAGATACTCACCTGGCTGCTGGTGGTCTTCATGGCGGCCAACATGGTCCTGTCCGCCCTGGCGCTGGGCCGCTTCGCCCAGCGCCAGTCCGACCCCGCCCCCGCCCGGGACGCCCTGGGGCAGTTCCTGGACGGGCGGTTCCCCGACGAGCGGATGGACCGGATCTATCCCAAGATCAAATTCGTGGACTAGGAGGCTTCCCATGAGAGGACGGTTTTTTGCCCTGGAGGGCATCGACGGCAGCGGGAAATCCACCCAGCTGCCCCTGCTGGCCCGGCGGCTGGAGGCCCTGGGCCGCCCCTGCGTCCAGACCCGGGAGCCCACCGGCGGCCCCATGGGGACGCTGCTGCGGCAGGTGCTCACCGGCCAAGTGGACTGCGACAGCCGGGTGGTGGCCCCCCTGTTCGTGGCCGACCGGCTGGACCACCTGCTCCGGAAGGGAGACGGCCTGCTGGCCCTGGTGGAGGGGGGGACCGACGTGCTGTGCGACCGGTACTACTTCTCCTCCTACGCCTATCAGAGCGTGGACCTGCCCCTGGAGTGGGTCATCGGGGCCAACCGCCCCTGCGCCGACCTGCTCCGGCCCGACGCCACCCTCTTCCTGGACGTGGCCCCGGAGCTGGCCCTGGAGCGCATCGCCCGGGGCCGGGACCACACCGAGCTGTTCGAGACCCGAGAGCGGCTCACCCGCACCCGGGAGCAGTATTTCCGGGCCTTCGAGGCGGAGAAGGACCGGGAGCGGATCCTCATCCTGCCCGGGGACCTGCCCCCGGAGGAGCTGTCCCGGGCCATCTGGGCCCGGGTGGCCCCCCTGCTGTGACCGCCCCTCCCCTCCCCCGCATAGAATGGGTCGGACGCCCGGAGGGCGCCCGGAATGGAGAGTGACTTTATGGTGACCATGACCGCCACCGTGGTCCAGGCCTGGGGCTCCCAGGTGCTGGTCCGGGACAACAGCAACAACCAGGAGGTGCTGGTGCTCACCGGCTATTCCACCGGCAACCTCGCCGCCGGGGATCAGGTGCGCATCGTCTATAACGGCGTGATGACCGCCAGCATCCCGCCCCAGATCAACGCCCAGAGCATCTGCGTGCTCGCCACCTACTAATTTTTTCATGTCTCCACCCCCTTCGGGGGGTGGAGACATCGGAAGCTTTGCGTGCCCACCGCTTTCTGATTTTTGATTGTCTCCACCCCCGCTGGGGGTGGAGACATCGGAAGCTTTGCGTGCCCACCGCTTGCTGATTTTTGATTGTCTCCACCCCCGCTGGGGGTGGAGACATCGGGAGTTTTGCGTGCCCACCGCTTTCTGATTTTTAATTGCCTCCACCCCCGTTGGGGGTGGAGGCATATGATCTACCGCCCACGGGGCCGCCCGGTCCCCAAATGACAAGGCCCGCGCCGAAGGCGCGGGCCTTGCTCTTTCTTATTCAGATACCTCCGCCGCCCGGGGGACGGTGAGGCGGCGGATGATGGTCTGCCGGGTGACGATGCCCACGAAGGCCCCCCGGTCGTCCACCACCGGAATGAAGCTCTGGTGGAGGGACTGCTCAATGAGCTCCTCCATGGTCACGTCGATCCGCACCGCCGGGTTGAACTCGGGGCGCAGGATGGTCTTCAGGTACTGCTTTTCCTGGGTGCGCAGGCTGTTGTCCCCCTGGTCTAGCAGATTCCAGAGGAAGTCCCCCTCGCTCACCGTCCCCACGTACCGGCCGTCCCGGGCCAGGACGGGGATGGCGGTGTAGCCGTGGTGGCGCAGCTTCTCCAGCCCCTGGCGCAGGGTAAAGTCCTCATAGAGCCAGGCCACGCTGGCCTTGGGGGTCAACAGGGAAATCACGTTCATGGGTGCCTCCGATCATATCTTATCTCTGCCGGTCCCCGTCACGATGGATGGGGGCCCATTTTATTTTTTATGTTCCGCCCCCTTCGGGGGCGGAACATAGTTTGCTTTCCGTCTTTCCGTCCCGGCGGGAGGGACTGCTCTTACCGTTTTCTCCGATAGGTCACGTAGTGATAGACCAATCCGTCCTCCTCCTGAGGCTTCTCCTCCTCCGCGACCTCCCAGGCGGGGTCGGCGTCCAGGTCGGGGAACCAGCAGTCGGCGGGGAAGGCGGCGTGGAGCTTGGTGACGTAGGCGGTGTCGCACCGGTCCAGCAGCGCCCGGTACACCGAGGCCCCGCCCACCACGAAGGCGTCCTCCGGGGCGGCGTCCAGCAGGCCGTCCAGCTCCCGGTACACCTCTCCCCCCTCCGGAGCCTCCTCCAGGGTCCGGGAGAGGATCAGGTTCCGGCGCCCCTTCAGGGGCCGCCCCCCGGGGAAGGTGGCCATGGTCTTGCGCCCCAGGATCACCGGGTGCCCCATGGTGAGGGCCTTGAAGCGCTTCAGGTCGGCGGAGATGTAGCGCAGCTGCTCCCCGTCCTTCCCGATGGCCCAGTTCTCGTCCACCGCAACAATCACGTTCATGCTGTTCTCCTTCTGTTCTCGTTCTTTTGTGTATTCCCGCCCCGCGGAACAGGGCTGCCGAAAGCGGCGGCCCTGTTCCAGGGCGAGCGGCCACCGCGCGCAAATCAGGCGGCGCGTCCAGGAGGCCGCGCCCTACAAAGCCCCCCTTGTGAAAGGGGGGTGGCCCGAAGGGCCGGGGGGATTCCGTTGCCCCTCTCAGTCTCGCTTCGCTCGACATTTCCCTCTGTCAGGGGGAGTTGTCGCGCAGCGACAGAGGGGGTAGGGGGGCGCGGCGTAAGCCGCGGCGGAGGGTTTCTCATCTCTTGACCAGAGAAACCCCCAGTCACCGCCTGCCGGCGGCGACAGCGTCCCTACCCCTTTTGTCCCTTCGGGACATTTCCCCCTGACAGGGGGAATCGGCCCTTTTCAAGGGGGCTTGGAACGGGCGGCCACATGGGGCCGCCCCTACGGCGACGCTGGTCTGTCATCCGTCATTGCGAGGAGGGCCACAGGCCCGACGCGGCGATCCGCATCCCCCGAAAAGGGGGCCGCATCCCCACGGCCCCTTCGGGGCTTCGGAATGACAGGCGGCGGGGACCCCACAAATTCCTAATTTCTAATTCCTAACTCCTAATTCCCTCACACCGCCACGGGGATCTTCTCGTTCAGCTCGTGGGCCTGATAGCCCTCCAGCCGCACGCTGTCCTTGGTGAAGGCGTAGAAGTCGGTGACGGCGGGGTCCAGAACAAACCGGGGGGCCGGGTAGGGCTCCCGCTCCAGCAGCCGCTCCACCACCGGCACGTGCCGGTCGTAGATGTGACAGTCGGCGATGACGTGGACCAGCTCCCCCGCCTCCAGGCCGGACACCCGGGCAAACATGTGGACCAGGACTGCGTACTGCATCACGTTCCAGCCGTTGGCGGTGAGCATGTCCTGGGACCGCTGGTTCAAAATGGCATTGAGAGTGTTCCCGCTGACGTTGAAGGTCATGGAGTAGGCGCAGGGGTACAGGGCCATCTCGGACAGGTCGTGGTGGTTGTACATGTTGGCCAGGATGCGCCGGGAGCCCGGGTCGTGCTTCAGGTCCCACAGTACCTTGTCCACCTGGTCCATGTCCCCCTGGGGGTAGTGGTGCTTCACCCCCAGCTGATAGCCGTAGGCCTTGCCGATGGAGCCGTTCTCATCCGCCCAGGCGTCCCACACGTGGCTGCCCAGGTCCCGGATGTTGTTGGACTTCTTCTGCCAGATCCACAGCAGCTCGTCCACGGCGGACTTCAGATACTGCCGGCGGACGGTGAGGATGGGGAACTCCCGGCGCAGGTCGTACCGGTTGACCACCCCGAACAGCTTGATGGTGTGGGCGGGGGTCCCGTCCTCCCACCGGGGGCGCACGGGCCGGTCGGTGTCCCACACCCCCTTGGCGAGAATGTCCTTACAGTTCTGAATGAACACCTGGTCGGCGTAGCTCATGGCGGCTGTCTCCTTTTTCTTGGTCGGGCGCCGGCGGCGCCTCTTCTGTGTATTGTACCATAAAGCCGGGCCGGGTACAAGATATACCCGGCCCGAAGCGTTTGAAATTAAATTCCTTTGTATTTCCGCCGGGTGGCCAGGCCGCCCCGGATGTGGCGCTGGGCCTTGTTCTCCTCCAGCACCCGCTTCACCTGGAGATAGAGCGCCCGGTTGAACGCGGGCAGCCGCTCGGCCAGGTCCTTGTGCACCGTGCTTTTGCTGACGCCGAATTTTCCCGCGGCGGCCCGGACCGTGGTCCGGTTCTCCAGAATGTAAAGAGCCAGACGCTCGGCCCGTTCCTCCATATTTCCTTTCAAGCCCAACACTCCCCGCCTCTTACTGCTCCATCCTATGCGGGGCGGGGGCGGGATATGTGGGAATCGGAGTGGGGAGACCGGGGCCCGGCGTTTTTCGGGCGGCCCCTACGATGATGGCGGGGCGTTGTTGTCCGTAGGGGCGGACCTGTGTGTCCGCCCTCCTGTTTTGGGCGCACACATAGGTGCGCCCCTACAAAAGGCTCCCCCAAAGGGGGAGCTGTCACGGCGTAAGCCGTGACTGAGGGGGCCTTTCCCGGCCCCTTCCGACTGGCCTTCGGCCAGCCACCTCCCCCAGAGGGGGAGGCTTGGCCAGGCGGCCCCTACAGGGGTTGGCGAAAGACGTTCCGCGGGGTCTGCTCAGCAGTAGGCGCAGGGCTCCTCCACGGTGACGGTGTACTTCTCCAGCAGGGCCACCGGCTGATAGCGCAGCTTGCTGGTGCGCAGGCCGGGGTCGCCGGCGTCGTCCTCCCGGTTGATGAAGTGAACCCCCTCGTGGGCGAAATGCTGGGCGTACTGAGACACCAGCATCTGATAGCAGCCCTCATAGTCGCGGTCGGCCTTCTCGATGTGGTTGAACAGGGTATCCCCCACAATCTCCCCCATGGAGAAGCCCACCACCTGCCCGTCCACCAGGAGCATCCCACCCAGGAAGTCATAGGTGGCGTAGTGGTCCAGCACCTCGTGGGTTTTGGCAATGTCCTCGTGGAAGGAGGGGGCCGCCTTGTCCCACTGCCGGGCGTACCGGTCCAGGAAGTCCTTCACCTGGGGGATGTCCTCCTGTCCGATGGGCCGGAAGAGCCAGTTTCCGTAGGTCTTCAGGAACTTGTTCACGTGGTTGCGCTGGCCGCTGAGTTTCTTCCCCTTGAAAAATTTCAGGTCCTCCGCCCGGTACAGGTAGTCGAAGCTGTCCCGCACCGCCACAGCGGCGCTGTTGGGGAAAAAGTCCTGGAGCCGGTCCAGCTCATCCTTGGGCACGGGGACGAAGGAGATGGGCATATGGTGGGCGCAGCAGTATTCGGCGATCTGGGTAAAGTGCTCGGTGCGCCCGCCCCCCAGGGGAAGGGGGAAGGTCTCCCCCAGGCCGGGGTAGTTCACTTTGAAATAGAGGGAGCCGTCGTACACCGCCCACTCGGTCTTGTACATATCCCGCCAGATGAAGACGGCGCCGGGGGTGGTGTCGCAGATGCGGCCGCTGTTATAGCCGAAGAACTGCCGCAGACGGGGCAGGTCCTCCAGGGTCAGGGGATGGAATTCCAGCATACTATCGTTCCTTGTTCTTTTGTAGTGTTTCGGGGCTTCTCATAGGATGTCCCGCAGCCGCCCGTAATACCAGCCGGTGGCCCCCGCTTTTTTGCACAGGGCGCCGCCCTTGATTCTGGCCACCACGTGCAGCCGGTCTCCGGGGGAGACGGGCAGGGCGTAGTCGGTGGAGTCCTCGCACCACCAGGTGCCGTCGCTCCGGCGGCGCAGATACTGGTTCAAAATGGGCAGCACCCGGCCGGTCTCCAAGTGGCGGCACAGGGTGGTCTCCTCCCCCGGCTCCAGCACCTCCAGGGCGGAGCGGCCCCAGCGGATGTTCACCGGGTCCGCGCTGGCCTCCTGGGGGTCCAGGGCCACCGCTGTGGGCAGGCCGTCCCAGGCGGTCCAGGAGAAGTCCTCCGAGCCCTCCCCGGGGATGATCAGGGCGTTGAGCTGTCCGTCCGCCTTCAGGACGCAGCCCCCGTCGATGGAGACGATCTTCCGGTCCCGGAGGATCATGGGGGCGGCGGAGGGGACGTCCGGCCGGTAGAGGGTGACCGGCCAGTGGCCCACGACGACCCACTTGGCAAAGCTGTGCCCCTGGCCCAGAAAGTCGTCGTTCTTCATGCACCGCCACCGCTCCAGCTCCTCCATGTGGTCCAGGGCCGGGACGCCCCCGTGGACGAACACCAGGTGCTCGGTCTCCAGGACGGTGGGCAGGGCCCGCAGCCAGGCCCAGATTTCCGGATAGGCGGCGCGCAGGTCCTCCCGCAGCCGGGGCAGGTCCTCCGTCTGCTCGAAGCCCCCCTCCCGGGCCAGCTGCCGCAGGACGGACTCCGGGTGCTGGGGCAGGTAGGAGGCGTAGAATCGCCCGTCCAGCCGGTCGGTCTCGAAGAAGTTGAGCACCAGCCCGTCGCAGTTGCCGCAGACGGGGTACACCGTGTGGGTGCGGCACAGGTCCATGATCCGCCGCAGGAGGGCCAGGCTGTCCCGCCCCTTCTCCAGCATGTCCCCGTCCAGCACCAGGATGTCCTCCCGGGTGAAGGCGGCCTTGTCCAGCAGGGCGTCGAAGAAAGGGAGGTTGCCGTGGATGTCGCTGACGGCGAGGACGCGCCGGTCCGGGGGGAACGTGGGGTGAACGACAACGGCGCGGTCCATGGGACATCCTCCTCTCCTGGGGTTTTCCTCCAGCATGATACCACAGGGGCGCGGGGATTGCAAGGGAATGCAGAATGGAGAAATGCAGAATGCAGAATGAATTAGGAATGAGGAGTTAGGAATTAGGAATTGAAAATTGAGAATTTAGAGGGCCAGCCCGCCCCCACCCTTCCTCTTGGGGGGAGCCTTTTTGTAGGGGCGCACCTATGTGTGCGCCCAGAACAGGAGGGCGGACACACAGGTCCGCCCCTACGGACAACAACGCCCCGCTATCATCGTAGGGGCGGCCCCATGTGGCCGCCCGCCGTTTCTGAGGGAACCCCGTAGGCGCGCAGAATAAACAAGTCAGCGCAACAAAAGCAGATTTTAGACCACGAGCGGTAGCAGGCGGGGAAGCAATCGGCCTTTAAGCTTGCACCCGCGCGCCGGATGGAACGCGCAGGTAAGAGCCAGAGGTTTCCGAAGGGAAATTTTTAGAAACCGCAGGTTTCTAAACGGCGTTTTGCCCACTTTGTCGCTGTAGACAAAGTGGGTCGCCGCCGGGGCGGCGAAATATCCCCATCCTCCGTCCCGCCCGCAGGCGGCGAAATCTCTCTGAAGGAATAAGGGCCGCCGAAGGCGGCGGCCCCTACAGGCGTCAACGCATCAAATTTTTTGTAGGGGCGGCCTTTGGCCGCCCCCTCCCCGCTCACTCCAGGCTTTGGATGTCCTCCCACACCTCCCGGGCCAGCTCCTCCACCCGGCCGAAGTCCACATGGGGATTGTACAGCCGCTCCAGGTCGTCGTGCATGGCCTTGGCCCGGGCCAGAGAGGCCACCGCCTCTCCCTCCAGGGCGGCGGACACCTTTTTGGCAAAGCGCAGCCGGGGCCGGTTCCGCCGCAGCACCTCCCCGTCGGTGGCCGCGTCCAGCCGCACCCGGCGGTAGGGCCGGACGGGCAGGAGGCGGTCCTTCCCGGTGGACAGGAAGGCCAGCCCCAGGCCTGGGAGCAGCAGGTGGGCCAGCCGCTGGGGGGCCATGGGGTCGGGGCAGGCCACCGCGTCCCACCCCGCCGCCGCGGCCCCGGTGAGCAGGGGCAGGAGCAGCTCGTGGGCCAGGCCGCAACCGTCGGCCAGCTCATAGACCTTCCCGCACTGGGCCAGGGCGGTGCCGTACAGGGTCAGCCGCCCCCGGTGGGTCACCGCCCCTAGGAACCGCTGCTTGACCTGTCCCGGTTCCGCCCCCTTCCGCCGGGGGACCTCCCGCCGGAGGATGCCCCGGGCCCGGCGCTCCAGCTTCTGGACCAGGGCGTCGGTGAGCAGAGCGGAGCGCTGGTCCTCCCAGATCTCCGCCGCCGCCCCCAGACAGCGGTAGGCCCGCTGATAGCACCCCTTGTACCCCGCCATACAGCCGGTCAGCTCCCCCCGCAGGGGGCGCAGGGCGGCGGCGTCATAGCAGTCCCCCAGGTTCACATACCGCTCCACCGCCCCGGGGCACCGGGGCTCCACCACGTGGGGCGCCGTGCCGTCCACCAGGGCGACCCCCAGGGCGGGCAGCACCAGGGCGTCCAGGGAGTCCGGGTCCCCGGAGCACAGGATATACTCCGTCTCCAGCCCCGCCTCCTCCGCCCAGCCGGCCACCCGGCGCATGAGGGTGGACTTGCCGCAGCCCGGCCCGCCCTTCAGGATGTACACCGCCCGGGCCCGCTCCAGGGGCAGGAGCTGGTCGTACAGGGAGTAAAAACCCGTGGGGGCGTTGGCCCCCAGGAAGTATTGGATCTTCGGATAAGCAGTCATAGGCGACCCTCCGTATCAACAGCTTGGTGCCCCAGCCTATGCGCCGGCCGCCCCGGCGGTGAAACTGTGGGACCGGCGGAAGAGGGGCCGGTAAAATCCGTCGGAATGGTGGAAAATGCAGGTTGACAGACAGGGCCGGGCCAAGGTAGAATGGGGCTGAGAGAGTGACTTTCCGCACACCGCCCGGCCCGGGGAGGGAGCCCGGGTCCGGATCCACCGGAGGAGGAAGAAGCCATGGAACATGTTTTCGAGACAAAAATTCAGGAGCTGAAGACCCAGGTGCTCACCGAGGTGGCCCGTCTGGCCTGGGAGGACCGGCTCCAGACCGGCATCCTGGACGTGCCTGAGAAGATCATCCCCGGCCCCACCGCCAGCCTGCGCTGCTGCATCTACAAGGAGCGGGCCATCATCAACAGCCGGGTGAAGCTGGCCATGGGCGGGGACAAGACCAACCCCAGCGTGGTGGAGGTGCTGCCCATCGCCTGCGACGAGTGCCCGGTCACCGAGATCACCGTGGGCGACTCCTGCCGGGGCTGTCTGGCCACCCGGTGCGTCAACTCCTGCCCCAAGGACGCCATCACCATTGTCAACCACCGGGCCCACATCGACCACGACAAGTGCATCACCTGCGGCCGGTGCGTCAGCGCCTGTCAGTACAGCGCCATCGTCAAGACCCAGCGGCCCTGCGAGAAGGGCTGCCCGGTGAAGGCCATCTCCATGGGCCCAGACAAGAAGGCCTTTATCGACATCAACAAGTGCATCTCCTGCGGCAGCTGCGTGTACCAGTGCCCCTTCGGGGCCATCCAGGACAAGTCCTGGATCGTGGACGCCATCCAGATGATCCGGGGCGGCGAGCACTGGGGTTATAAGACCTACGCCGTCATCGCCCCCTCCATCGCCGGCCAGTTCGCCCCCGCCACCTACGGACAGGTGGTGGCCGGACTGAAGAAGCTGGGCTTCTGCGGGGTGGCCGAGGTGGCCCTGGGGGCCGACATGGTGGCCGACCACGAGTCGGAGGAGCTGGTGGAGCGGGGGGTACTCACCTCCTCCTGCTGCCCCGGCTTCGTGGGCTTCGTGAAGAAGAAGCACCCGGACATGGAGAAATATGTCTCCCACACCCCCTCCCCTATGGTGATGATCGGCCTGCACCTGAAGGAGAAGGACCCCGACGCCAAGGTCATCTTCATCGGCCCCTGCGTGGCCAAGAAGAAGGAGTTCCAGCTGGGCCGCACCATGAACGCCATCGACTGCGCCCTCACCTATGAGGAGCTGCTGGCCCTGTTCGACTCCCGGAACATCGACCCCACCCTCCTGGAGGAGGAGCCCCTGGACGAGGCCAGCCCCTTCGGCCGCAACTTCGCCCGCAGCGGCGGCGTGGCCCAGGCGGTGGCCGCCGCCCTCCAGGAGCGGGGCCAGGACAAGGAGTTCGAGCTGAAGGCCCTGCCCTGCAGCGGCATCGCCGAGTGCGAGGCCGCCCTGCTCAAGCTGAAGGCCGGCCGGCTGGAGGCCAACTTCATCGAGGGCATGGCCTGCGAGGGCGGGTGCGTCCAGGGGGCCGGCTGTCTGGTGCGCAGCCCCCGGAACAGGATGGACGTGGAGAAGCACGCCAAGGAGGCCGAGGGCCGGGGTGTGCTGGCCGCCGTCCAGGCCGCCGAGGGGACTATCCCCGCCGGCAAATAAATTCCACATCATATTCGGTATCTCCAGGGCCGCCCGCCGGGCGGCCCTGGTTTTTTATTGGGGCGGGCGGCCCGCAAAAATACCGGTCCATGATCCGTCATTGCGAGGAGGGCCGCAGGCCCGACGCGGCAATCCGTATCCTTCGGGGAAGGGGAACGGATTCCCGCGGCCCCTCCGGGGCCTCGGAATGACGGGTCGGCGGGGGAAAGCCCCCGCCCTACATGGTGCGTATTCCGTGGCGCGCGAGAAGGTGAATTGGCCCAAAGGGCCAAGACTGCACCCGCAGGCGCGTTTCGAGGCCAACCGCCGCAAAGCGGCGGCTCTTAGGTGGCGCCGCCGCAGGCGGTAACGGAGGGGGCGGGTGGTGTGGGGAGGTCGGCGCCCCCCTCAGTCTCGCTTCGCTCGACAGCTCCCCCGCAAGGGGGGAGCCAAGGCCGGGCGCACATTGGGCGCCCTTACGGCAATACAGGACCGTCCATCCTCGTAGGGACCGATGTCCTCATCGGCCCGCAGGCGGGCCATTTGCCGCCCCAACGGGGGGTATTTCGCGGCGCGCGGTCACCTCAGCGTGCGCATGGCCCGCACAGAAAGCGCGGACGCCGGCCACAGGGCCGGCGTCCGGACGTCTCTTATTCTCCCTCGGGGATGGGCATGGGGGGCTCCACCTTGGGGGCGCCCTCCCCGGCCCCGTAGGCCCGGCGCAGGGCGGCCAGGGCCTCCTCCTGCTCCTCCATCTGGGCGCAGGCCCGCTCCAGGTGGTCGTTGGCCTGGCGCAGCTCCCGGGCGGCGTGGGCGGCGGTGGTCTCCACCTGGGTGCGCAGGCCGTCATAGGCCCGCTCCACCCCCTGAACCCACTGCTCCACCTGCCGGTGGAGCTGGGCCGCCTCCTCCCGGGCCTGCTCCTGGATGGCCTGGGCCCGGCGGTGGGCCTCCAGCTCCACCCCGGCGGTGCGGTCCTTCAGCTGCTCATAGGCCTGGGCCCCGGGGGTCAGGGCGTCCAGCCGGGCCTGGAGCTCGTCCCGCTCCTTCCGCAGCTCCTCCAGCTCACGGCCGGCCTGGCTGCACTGGGTCCGGCTGGCGGACAGGTCCCGGTTGGCCTGCTCCAGCTGGCCCGTCAGCGCCTCCCGCTCCTCCCGGAGCTGTCCGCACTCCGCCCGCTGCTGCTCCAGCTGGCTGCTCAGGGCCTCCGCCTGGCGGACGGCGCTCTCCGTCTCCTGCTTCTGCTCGTCCAGCCGGCGCTCCAGCTCTTCCCGCTGCTGCTGGCTCTGTCTGGCCTGCTCGGCCAGATAGTTCAGCACATCCTCGCGCTGAAAGCCGCCGAACACGGCGGTACGAAAGGGATGATCCATACTGTGCACCTCACTCGGCCCACGGGCCGCTGTTCTCGCCGGCCGGGCCGGCTCTGTGTCGCTTTTTCCGGTATTTTATCACAAGTTGGCCGCTCTGGCAATCCACTTCTCCCCTTTCCCGGAAATTCCCCGAAAATTCCGGGAAACTTCCCCGGATTTCATTGACGGAAGGGGCCGGGGGATGATATACTATCGTAGTTTATTCTGGACGTGAGAGGGGGGTCCGCCGTGTGGCGCGCCGACCAGTGGAAGGACTATGAACTCCTGGACTGTTCCCGGGGGGAGAAGCTGGAGCGGTGGGGGGACCAGCTGCTGGTCCGCCCGGACCCCCAGGCCATCTGGAACACCCC
>CALWYA010000009.1 GCA_944385645.1 uncultured Oscillospiraceae bacterium | reverse complement strand
TCGGTGGGCCTGGACATGATCGCCGTCCCCGGGGATACCCCGGCGGAGACCCTGTCCGCCATCATCGCCGACGAGGCGGCCATCGGCATGGTCAACTCCAAGACCACCGCCGTGCGGATCATCCCCGCCCCCGGCTGCAAGGTGGGGGACACGGTGGAGTTCGGCGGGCTGCTGGGCTCCGCCCCGGTGCAGGAGGTCCACCCCTTCTCCTCCGCCGACTTCATCGCCCGGGGGGGCCGGATCCCGGCGCCCATGCAGAGTTTGAAAAACTGAGCACGCTCAGCTGCCGCGCGGTCCCGAATCGCTTTGGTTTGGCGGCCCCGCCCCCGGTGGGGGCGGGGCCGCCAGGTCATCGTCTCCGTTCCAGCGAGCGGGGCATAAAAAAACCCTCCGCTTCTCAGGAAGCGGAGGGTTTTTTGGCGCTGATTTAGTCGCTCACGTAGGGCAGCAGGGCGATCTGACGGGCCCGCTTGATGGCCTCAGTCAGCTGGCGCTGGTGCATGGCGCAGGTGCCGGTGGTGCGCCGGGGCAGGATCTTGGCCCGCTCGGAGATGAAGCGGCGCAGCTTAGCGGCGTCCTTATAGTCGATCTGCTCCACCTTGTCGGCGCAGAAGGCGCAGACCTTGCGGCGCTTGCGGCCCCGGGGGGCCCGGTTATCGCGTTCCATAGCCATGGATAAAACCTCCTTTTTACGACCACATGGGGTCAAAGTCAGAACGGCAGGTCGCCGTCGTCATCAGAGAGCTCGGCAAACTGGTCGGTCTCCCGGTCGGAGCCGCCGAAGCCGGAGGGGGCGGAGGGAGCGGCGCCGTAGCCGCCGCCGGCGGGGGCGTAGCCGCCCTGGCCGTAACCGGAGGAGTAGCCTCCCCCGTCGCCGTCCCGCTTGGAGTCGCCGAAATAGACGTTGTCGGCCACCACCTCGGCGGACGTGCGCTTGTTGCCCTCCTTGTCGGTCCAGTCCCGCATCTGCAGCCGGCCCTCCACCACGGCCATGCGGCCCTTGGTGAAATAGCGGCTGACGAACTCAGCGGTCTGGCGCCAGGCCACCACGTCGATCCAGTCGGTGGACCGCTCGCCGGTAGCCTTGTCCTTGAAGTCCCGGTCCACGGCCAGCCGGAAGGAGACCACAGGGGTCCCGGACTGGGTGCGCCGCAGCTCGGGGTCACGGGCCAGCCGGCCCATGAGGAAAATCTTGTTGAGCATGGACTCTGCCCCCTTACTGATCCTTGCAGACGATCAGGGAGCGCATCACGCCGTCGGTGATCCGGAAGATACGGTCCAGCTCGGCGGGGACGGCGGCGGCAGCGGTAAAGGTCATCAGGACGTAATAGCCCTCCGTCAGGTCGTCAATGGGATAGGCCAGCCGGCGCTTGCCCCACTCGTCGACCTCGGTGACGGTGCCGTTGGCCTCCACCACGGACTTGAACCGCTCCACCAGGGCGGCGGTCTGCTCCTCGCTCAGGTCGGGCTTCAGGATGTAGACCGCCTCGTAGTTGGAATTGATTTTTGCCATGTTCTTGCACCTCCTTATGGACTTATGGCCCCCGGTCTGGCCGGGAGCAAGGATATTCCCGCCTCCCTCTGGAGACAGGCTTAATTATTATACCGGAAACGGAGAAAAAGTCAAGGCGAAACGGAAACTTTTTTCCCGGAAACGGCAAAAAACCGGCCCGCGTCCGCGAAAAGCGCGGGGCGGGCCGGGCGTTCACAGATTTTCGTCATCCAGCCGGCGGAAGTCCTTGTTGTGGCCGAACACATGGGTGAGGGGATAGACCTTGATAAAGCAGTCGTAATTCCGGTCCCGGATGAACTCCCGCAGCTGGACGTACTCCCGGGAGTTGCACACGCAGTCCAGCTGGATCTTGGGCTCCTTGGAGTAGCCCCCGATCACCTGGTCGATGGTGGCGCTCTTGTGGATCTCGTCGATGATGAACCGCTCGATCTCGTCGGGGTGGTCGCAGATGATCTCCACCTCGTACAGCTTGGGCCCCAGGTTGAAGACCATGTAGTTCATGGCGTTGATGTAGATGAGCTGTCCCACGAAGGCGTAGGCCACCACGTCCAGGCTGAAGGCGGACAGCATGACCACCATGATGGAGCCCTCGATGGCCAGCATGACGTTTTTCAGCTCGGCCGCCTTGAAGACCTTCTTCTTCAGCATCTTGGCCAGGGTGTCGGTCCCGCCGTAGGAGTAGCCCAGCCGGTAGGTCAGGCCGGCCCCCACCCCGTAGATGACCCCGAAGAGCATGACGGCGATGAGCTTCTCCTGGAGGATGATCTCCACCTGCACGTGGTTGAGCACCCACAGCACCAGGGGGTAGAGCACCGACAGAAAGATGATGTTGGAGACCTCTTTATAGCCCAGGGCCAGGAAGGTGCACAGCAGCATCACCAGGGTCAGGGCGTAGAAAATCAGGGCGTAGTTGATCTCCACGAAGTGGGCCGCCGTCATGGACAGGCCGGTGAGCCCCGTGACCACAAAGCCGTTGGGCAGGGCCACCCAGTTGACGGCGATACTGCACAGCACACAGCTGAGCACCATGTAAAACAGCGTCAGGACCCGATTGCGCTTCATCTGTCTCCCCCCGTCATGCCCTGCGGCGCGCGCACCATTCTGACAAGGACAGGATACCTGATATTTCCGGAAAAAGCAAGAGCTTTCCCCCGCAAACGGCAGCCAAATTTTGACAAAGACGCCCGCCCCGGCCGGGGCGGGCGTCTTTCACGCGCTTTCGTCACTGGGGCAGGGTCAGGTCCCCCGGCTTGATCCAGCCGATCCGCCGGAAGAACAGGCCGAACAGCCAGGTGAGGACAGCGGGGAGGACGAAGGAGATCAACAGCAGCCCCGCCCAGTCGAAGGCGGCCGGGGCGATGGCGGAGGCCCCGTTGGCCAGGGCGGTGGCGCTGGGGTTCACCCAGCCGGTCCACACCCCCAGCTGTCCGCACAGGCCGCAGGTGCCCATCCCCGCGTTGATGGGGTCCCCGTTCATCTCCAGCCGGAACACGCAGGTGGCCAGGGGGCCGGTGACGGCGGAGGTGAGGATGGCGGGGAGCCAGATGCGGGGATTCTTCACGATGTTGGGCATCTGGAGCATGGAGGTGCCGATGCCCTGGCTCACCAGACCGCCCCACCGGTTCTCCCGGAAGGACAGCACAGCGAAGCCCACCATGTTGGCACAGCAGCCGGCCACGGCGGCGCCCCCCGCCAGCCCCGTGAGGCCCAGGGCGGCGCAGATGGCCGCCGAGGAGATGGGCAGGGTGAGGGCGATGCCCACCAGCACCGACACCAGGATGCCCATAAAGAAGGGCTGCAGCTCGGTGGTGCGCATGATGAGCTGCCCGAAGGCGTTGGCCGCCCCGCCGATGGGGGGCGCGATGACCCAGGAGGCCCCCAGTCCCACCAGGATGGTGACGATGGGGGTGACCAGAATGTCCACCCGGGTCTCCTTGGAGACCATCTTCCCCAGCTCCGCGGCGATGATGGCCACGAACAGCACCGCCAGGGGGCCGCCCGCCCCGCCCAGGGCGTTGCAGGCGTAGCCCACCGTCACCAGGGAGAACAGCACCAGGGGCGGGGCCTGGAGGGCGTAGCCGATGGCCACCGCCATGGCCGGGCCGCTCATGAAGGAGGCCAGCCCGCCGGCGGTGTAGCTCACCTCGTTGATGGTGATGAGCTTCGCGGTGAGAAAGCCGATGCCGAACTGACTGCCCAGGGTGTTCAGGATGGTGCCGATGAGCAGGGAGCAGAACAGGCCCTGGGCCATGGCGCCCAGGGCGTCGATACCGTAGCGCTTGGCGGAGATGACGATGTTCTTCCGCCGGAGAAATTCCCGCATAGAGGTCCCTCTCTTCCCAATATGTCAAATGGTCCAGCCTAGTGTCAAGACACCTGACTGGACCATTATACCGTCCGGGAGAGATTTGTCAAGAAAAATCGTCGGGCCGGCTCACCGCCCCCACTGGGAGAAATCGGTAAGGCACAGGTCCAGGTCCACCCGGCCCTCGATGCCGGGGACCGAGCCGCTGCTGGAGTACTGCCACATGTGGTAGTGGTAGCGGAAGCTGGTGGGCACCCAGTCGGTGGTGTAGTGGGCCAGCCAGAAGGGGTAGTCCTGGAGCTGGGTCAGGTCGATGCCCCCGGCGTAGATCTTGGAGGGGCTGCCATAGGTCATGGGGAGGTAGCCGGCGTCCTCGATGATGGAGCAGAAGACCTGGGCGCACCGGGTGACCGTCTCCCCGTCGGTGTCCCGGGTGCGGGAGTCCTCGTCGTCCACGCTCTCCCAGTCGAAGACCACCGGGTAGGTGATGTCATAGCCGTCGATCCACTCCAGCAGCAGCCGGGCCTCCTCCGCGGCCTCCTCCTCGGTCACCGCCTGGGAGAAGAAGTAGACCCCCACCTCCAGGCCGTGGGCCAGGGCCTGCTGGATATTGTAGGTGAAATAGGCGTCCTGGTTGAGGGTGGGGTTGTAATAGCCCCGGTAGCCCGCCCGGATCATGGCGAAGTCCACCCCGGCGGCGGCCACCTGGGCCCAGTCGATCTGCCCCTGGTGGGAGGACACGTCGATGCCCACATAGCTGGGGGCGTCCCCCCGGTAGGTGAGGAAGCCGTCCTCCACCACGAAGGCGCCGCTGTCATAGCGGTTGGGGGCCAGGTCCCCCGCCGAGGCCCCCGGGTCCTCCTCGGGCACGTGGAGGAAGAGCTGGTCATAGGTCCGCAGGATGGCGGCCCCCTCCGCCCGGGTGGTGTAGCCGGCGTAGTCAAACGCGCCGGTCTCCCGGCCGCTCATGAGGCCCACGTACCAGACCCACTCCACCGCGTTGATGGCCCAGGAGGAGACCTCCCGCAGGTCGGAGAAGGGGGCGGCCTTCTGGGCCAGCTGCCGGCCCCGGGTCTGCCAGAAGATGGCGGCCATCTGCTCCCGGGTGATGGGGTCGTCGGGGCCGAAGGTGCCGTCGTCATAGCCGCCGATGAATCCCTCCTGCCAGGCCCACAGGATGGCGTCGGCACAGGGGTCCTCCGGGTCCACGTCGGAGAAGGGGTAGACGGCCTCCTCTTCCTCGTGCTCCCGGTCCACCTCCTGGGAGCCGCTGTCAAAGTCCTCCCCCTCCAGGGAGACCACCGGCCGGTCGTTGAGGCGGTACAGGGCCTCGGCCAGCACCGCCCGGGTCACCAGGCCGTCGGGATCAAACTCGTCCGGAGCGGCGGGGTCCATCAGCTCCCGCTCCACGCAGTACGCCACCGCGTCGGCGTACCAGGCCTCAGGGGCCACGTCGGTCAGGTCGGTCCCGGCGGCCAGGGCGGCCGGACCGGGCAGGAGGACGCACAGGGCCAGCGCCCCGGCGGTCAGGGCCCGCAGGCCCCGGAAAACTCGGTTCATCATGGAAATCCTTTCTGCTGTGTCCCAATTCGTCCGTCTGTGCCCGCCCCCGCGGGACGGGAACAGACAGATGGATCGGGCGCGCGCTGTGTGAAGTGAATGCGGAACAGGGACAGTATACCACGGACCGGCGGCGCGGTTCAACCGCTTTTTCCATGCCCGGACCAGAACTCCCCCGTCCGGCGGGCGCAAAAAGGCCGGGGACGTTCCGTCCCCGGCCGCAGGTTGTGGAAAAACCGCTGCTGAACAAACTCCGCTCGCGTTTGGGCGGAGGAGCGCGAGGGGGCAACCGCCCGCCTCGTATGGAATCAAATCCCCTCGGAGCCCCGCCGTGCAAGGCTCCCGGCGAGCACAGCGAGGACCTTTGCGCCGCACATCGGCGCAAAGGGAACAGGATTTTTCAGGCTGGACTCACCGGGCCCCCTGGCGGTCAGGCGTCAGGGGGCTCACCACCAGGAAGGCCAGGATGGACAGGGCCACACAGGTCAGGCTGGCCCAGGGCAGGGCGATCAGCCCGAAGAAGTCGGCCAGACAGGCGGCCATCCCCACAGCGGAGGCGGCCAGCGCCCCTCGGGTGGAACCCTTCTCCCAGAGGACGCCGCCTAGGAAGGGGACCAGACAGCCGTCGATAATCAGGCTGTATCCGGCGGAGAGGACCTGAATGATGTCGTCCATGGTCAGGGCAATGCAGATCCCAGCGGCCCCCACTGCCAAATTGGTCACAAACATCATCCGCCGGCAGGTTCTGTCGTCCGCCTCTGGATGGAACATCCCCTGATAGACACTGTAAATGGCGATGGAGGCGGTGGATAGGTAGGCGATGTTGCACGAGCAGAGAACGGCGCAGAGAACGGCAGCCAAAATCACCGCAGCCACCGCAGTGGGCAGCCGGGTGAGCAGAAGCGAAGGAAAAGCCTGGTCTGCCGGCAGATCGGGGAACAGGGACCGGCCGAACATACCCAGCAGGGGTGGGATCAGGGCGGTGGGGATCAGGATGAGTCCAGCCAGCAGATAGCCCCCCTGGGCGGTGCGCAGAGAGCGGGCCGAGGCGACGCTCTGGAAGGAAAACTGGCTGACCGCTCCCATCAGGACGATGGGGGCGGTCATGGAGACCAGAAGCTCCCCGTCCAGCGCGGTAAGATCAAACTGCTCCGGGGGCAGGGTGGCGGTCAAAGTGCCAGGTCCCAGCGAGACCATAGCCACCGCAAAGGCGGAGAGCATGCCGAAGAGGATGACTGCGCTCTGGAGGGAGGAGACCGTCATAGATCCCCAGAGCCCCGCCGTGTTGGAGTAGATCAGGGCGATAACGGCGATGGCCGCCACGCTCCAGGCGGCGGGGAGGCCCAGAGTCACAAAAATGGAGCGGCCAGCCAGAAGCTGTCCCGCCAGCAGGGCAACGCTGCACAGGATACTGCTGACACTGTAGATCATCTGGATGGTCCGGCTGTGATACCGCTGGGCAAAATAGTCGGACAGGGAGATCATCCCCCTGCGGTAGATAAATCCGGACATAGCGGCCACCAGGAAATAGGTCAGCCCGCAGCCAATGCCGTACCAGGCACCAGCCAGACCCATCTGGGCACCGTACTCCGCTCCGCCGATGACAAAGCCGCTGCCAATCTGGTTGCCCACGGCGCTGCCCGCCAGAATCAGCAGGGTGGTCTGGCGGGGGGCGGCGATGGTGTCCTGAAAGCTGGCCGTCCGCTGGCGGGCCTTGCGGCTGACCAGATACATGGCGGCTCCATAGCAGGCCAGGATGAGCAGCACAATGGCAGTGGTAGTCATGGGAAGTCTCCTTCCGCGGCGGGCCGATGGCCCGCTCTGTCTCGCTCTGAAGCGGCGGTCAGGCGTCAGGGGGCTGGATGCGCGGCAGGGTCCAGCGGTAGCGGCTGGCCAGCACCCGCAGCACGATGACCAGCAGGACGCTGACCGCGATGGAGGCGGCGGGGAACAGGTCCTGCAGCAGATAATAGCACACCGCGCCCGCCAGAGAGGCCAGGGCGTAGACGTGCTTGCGCAGTACGGCGGGGGTGGAGTGGCTGAGCACATCCCGGAGCATTCCGCCCCCCACGCCGGTGGTCATGCCCAGAAAGACGCAGAAAAACAGGTTCTCCCCAAAGCCGGCGGCCACCGTGTGCTGGACGCCGATGACCGAGAAGATGCCCAGGCCCGCCGCGTCAAAGACGTTGAGCAGCGCGCTGTTCACCGGCAGGTCCGTCCTGCCCCGCCGGCGGTTCAGCAGGGCGGCGGCGAACACCAGCAGAGAGGCCGCGGCGGAGGCCAGAAAATAGACGCTGTTGAGGAAGGCCTGGGGCGGCACCTGCCCCAGCAGCAGGTCCCGGAGGATGCCGCCTCCGATGGCGGTGGCCACCCCCAGGAAGACCACGCCGAAGAGGTCCAGCCCCCTCTGGATGGCCAGCATGGCCCCGGACAGGGCAAATGCGACCGTGCCCACCATCTCCACCAGGAAAAAGAGCACGCCGTGATCAAAGGTCAACTGGTCCGCCTCCTTTCGGCGGGATGTCCCGCCAGAGAATGGACGGGGGCGGTTCGGACCGGCCGCACACCGCGGCCCGCCAGCCCGGGCCGGCGTAGAGCCGGAACCGCAGTCCGTCCCGGGTCAGCAGGGTCTGCCCCTCCCGGGGGAGGGGGACGGCAATAGAGCGGATGGGGCTGGTCAGCCCCCGGCCGGTGTACTTCACCCGGCTCTCCTTCAGGGCCCACAGGGCGGTGAAGGAGGCCCACCGGTCCGCCCGGCTCTCCAGCCAGGCCAGCTCCTCCGGGGCGCACACCCGGGCGGGCAGCCCGGCCCGCCACTCCTTCACCACCTGGACGTCCACCCCCACGGGAGCGCCGTCCAGGGCGCACAGGGCCAGCGGGCCGCTGTGGCTCAGGTTGAAGTGCCGGTCCGGGACACGGGCGAACCGGGGCTTCCCCCGGTCCTCCCGGACCACCGCCGGCAGGGGCGACAGCGCCCAGTGCTCCCGCGCCGCCAGCGCCAGCAGCGCCCAGGCCTGTCCCCGCTCCGTCAGGCCGTCCGCGCCGTATACTACCATGGGCCGCACCCCCCGCCTGTCATGCTGCGCCCCCATTATATCAGAGGGGCGGAGGATTTGCCAGAGAGGCGGGGAAATTTTTGTTGCGGCCTTCATAGTTCCTCACCTTCTCCGTAAATTTGACAGGCCCATCGTGCAATTTCCCTCCGAAATCCGCAAAGGCGCCAAGAGCACTTTCTCTATCCCGCCGGGGCGGTTCCCTTCGCCGTTTATTTGTAAATATGTGTAAAATCTTTGTATATTTTCAAAAATTTTTATGCAAACTTGACATTTCCATATCACAGTGCTATGATAAAGGAGAAAATAGGAAGTCAAAAAGCGACTGTGAGAAACAGCAGAAGAGTCCCTGCGCGCTGTCCCACAGGAGGTTGGGTTTCCCCGGTCCGGTGGGGCAAAAAATGGTAATGAGGAGGATTTTATTATGAAAAAACTGCTCAGCACACTCTTAGCTCTCGCCATGGCCATGTCCCTTGTGGCCTGCGGAGGCGGGGACACCTCCACGCCCTCCGACACCTCCACCCCCTCCGGCTCCGGCGGCGACAGCTCCCAGACCCAGGGTGAGGACCCCATCAAGATCGGCTTCTTCGGCCCTCTCTCCTCTGCCTCTGCCTCCGCTGATGGCCTGAGCGGTCTTCAATCCGCTGAGTTGGCCGTCAGACTGCTCAATGAGTCCGGCGGCATCAACGGCCGCATGGTCGAGCTGGTGGACTATGACGACGCTTTGGACACCACTGAGGCCGCCAATATCGCCGAACGGCTGACTACTGCCGACGGCGTGGCCGCCGTGGTCTCCGGCTCTTATTCTGGACCCACCCGCGTGGCCGCCCCCATCTGCCAGGCTGCAGGCGTGGTCATGGTCTCCGCCTATGCTGTCCACCCTGACGTGGTGAACGCCGGCGAGTACATCTTCTCCCAGTCCTTCCCCGGTGCCGTACAGGCCACCGCCGCGGCCACCTTCGCGGTGGAAGAGCTGGGAGCCCAGCGCATCGCCATTGTGGCGGTGGACCTGGACTTCGGCACGGAGCAGTCCGCCTACTTCAAGGCCAAGGCCGTCGAGCTGGGCGCCGAGATCGTCTCTGAGGACTACATCGCCATGTCCGACAACGACATGACCTCCGTGGTCTCCAAGATTGCCTCCGAGGATGTGGACCTGATCTACATGCCCAACTACTATGGCCACGCCGCTGAGGTCTGCCGTCAGGTCGTCCTGCAGGGCCTGGACGTGGATCTCCTTGGCTGTGAGGGCGCCGACTCCTGGCAGATGCTGCAGACCGCCGGCGAGTACGCCGAGGGCCTGTACATCACCACCAATATGGACCGTGACGACCCCAACGAGTCCACCCAGGCCTACATCGAGAACTACCGCGCCGAGTACGATATGGAGCCCGACATGGTGGGCGCCTCCGTGTATGACGCCTTCGAGGTGCTGTTCGCCGCCATGAAGGAAGTGGGCACTGACCCTGTCGCCATGCAGGAGTACATCGCCAACATGAAGGACTTCGACACCGTCACCGGCACCCTGATGTACTACACCAGCAGCGGTTCCGCCGTGAAGCCCGTCCAGATTCAGCGGGTGGGCGAGGACCTGCAGTTCCACAGCTACAGCGTCATCGACGACATCAGCATCATTGACGGTGACAACATCCCCGTCGTGGAATATTAAATTCTGGGAAGAGCCCCTCTCTTCCAGCTCATTCACAGGGGGCGGAGGCGGCCACAGCGCCTCCGCCCTTCTGTTTCAAGCAATTCTGCTTAGCGGAGGGAGAAGTAGCGTATGTTTTTACAACTGGTCATCAACAGCCTGGCGATCGGCAGCCTCTACGCCCTGACAGCCATGGGGGCGACGCTGATCTACGGCATTCTTGGCATCCTGGATATTGCCAATGCCGGTGCCTACCTAATCGGCGCCTATATCGGCTACTATATTTATATCTCCACTGGACAGCTGGTCCTGGCCTTTCTGGGGGCCATGCTCTCAGTGGGTCTTGTGGGCGTGGTGCTGCACCGCACGGTGTACGGCCCCATCCTGGCTAAGCCCCGGATGCTCTCCATCATTCCCCTGGTGGCGGCAGTGGGCCTGTTCACCATGAGCAGCGATCTGATTCGCCTGCTGTGCGGGGCGGGTACCAAGGCCTATAACTTCCGCTTCCCCGTGGATGTGGTCCGCGTGGGCAGTGTGACCATCCAGACCACCTGGCTGCTCATCTTCGCCCTGACGGCGGTACTGCTGGTGGTGCTGTGGGTGGTGCTGAACAAGACCAAGATGGGCTTGGCCTGGCGGGCCACCGCCGAGGACCCGGACATCGCCCGGGCCTGCGGCGTGAACACCAACTCCGCCATGGCCCTGTCCTATGTGCTGGGCTACGGCTTTGCCGCCGCGGCCGGCATCATGACCGGCATCCTGTACAACTCCATCACCCCCGCCCTGGGCGAGGTGCCCTCCTATAAGATGCTGGCCATCATCGTGCTGGGCGGCCTGGGCAATCCCCTGGGGACCGTGGTGGCCGGTCTGCTCATCGGCTTTGCCGAGGTCATGCTGTCCACCTACACCGTCCTGCCTATTCCCAAGGACGCGGTGGCCTTCGTGGTGCTCATCATCGTCCTGCTGATCAAGCCCTCCGGCCTGTTCGGCCAGCGAAATAAGGTATAAGGAGGTGCCGTGACGTGAGTGCGTATGTTTTTTCTATCAGTGCAACAGCTGCAGTCTTTGTTCTGCTTGCCCTCTCGCTGAACATCATCACTGGCTACGCCGGACAGGCCATGATGGGCCAGGCCGCCTTCTTCGGCATCGGCGCCTACACCGCCGCCATTCTCACTGAGACCTATCATGTGAACTTCTGGCTGGCTCTCATTCTGGGCATGCTGTTCACCGGCCTGTGCGGGGCGGTGCTGGGCCTGATCTCCCTGCGGCTGCAGGCCGACTTCCTGGCCATCACCACCATCGGCATCAACTTCGTCATGGTGGCTCTGTTCAACAACATGTCCATCACCGGCGCCTCTCTGGGGCTGAATGTCACCAAGCCTAGTTTCTTTGGCCGCCAGATGGGCAACCAGGAATTCTTTTTCCTGACCCTAATCGTCATCGTCATCGTGTGCCTGCTCATCGTGAAGATGCGCCGGTCCTGGTTCGGCATGGCCCTGGCGTCCATCAACAATGACGCCGCCGCCGCCCGCTCCTTCGGCATCGACGTGAGCCGGTATCAGATCCTCGCCTTCATCATCGGCACCGCCATCGCCGGCCTGGCCGGCGGCATCTACGCCCACCGGATGGGCTATATCGCCTCCTCCGACTTTGCCTTCACTGTCTCCATCCAGATTCTATCTATGGTGGTCATCGGCGGCATCGGCACCATCCGCGGCCCCATCCTGGGCGCCCTGCTCCTCAGCGTGCTGCCCGAGGCCCTGCGTTTCGTGTCCGACTTCGTGTCCGACTACCGCTCCCTGGTCTACGGCGGCCTGCTGGTGCTGATGGTCCGGTTCATGCCGGGCGGCCTGTTTGGCAGCAGCAGCCCCATCGTCCGGGGGAGCCTGTGGGTGTTCCGGAAGATCACCGGGAAAGGAGGCGCCGCGGCATGAACGAGCTGATGCGCGTAGAAGACCTGAAAATGTATTTCGGCGGCCTGAAGGCCATCGACGGCCTGGACCTGGTGATCAACGAGGGGGAGACCCTGGGCATCATCGGCCCCAACGGGGCCGGCAAGACCACCCTGTTCAACGCCATCTGCGGCGTGTACAAGCCCACCGGGGGCAAGGTCATCTTCAAGGGCCAGGAGGTCCAGGGGCAGCCCGCCTATGTGATGGCCCGCAAGGGCATCGCCCGCACCTTCCAGATCTCCAAGCCCCTGGCCGACCTGACCATCCTGGACAACGTGGTGGCCGCCGCCGGCGTCCACGAGTACACCGGGATGCGCTCCTATTTCCGCAAGAGCCACACCCCCGAGGTGATCGCCAAGGCGGAGGCGGTGCTGGAGGAGACCGGCCTGACCGAGGTGCGGGACAAGAAGGCCAGCGACGTCTCCCTGGGCTATCTGCGCCGGCTGGAGATCGCCCGGGTGCTGGTCACCGACCCCGAGCTAATCATGCTGGACGAGCCCTGCGCCGGCCTGTCCAACTTCGCCATCAACGAGGTGACCGAGCTGATCCTCAAGCTGAAGGAGCGCAAAAAGAGCATCGTGCTCATCGAGCACAACCTGCCCATCACCATGAAGGTGTGCGACCGGATCATGGTGCTCAGCTACGGCAAGAAGATCGCCGAGGGCCCCCCTGAGGTCGTCAAGCACGACAAGCAGGTCATCGAGGCCTATCTGGGAGAGGAGGATGAGGCATAATGCTGGAGGTACAGGACCTGTATGTCTCCTATGGCATGATGGAGGTCCTGCACGGCGTGGACATCAGCGTGCAGGACGGCGAGCTCATCTCCGTCATCGGCCCCAACGGTGCCGGCAAGACCACCCTGATCAAGACCATCATGGGGCTGGTCAAGCCCAAGAGCGGCAAGATCCTCTACGACGGCCAGGACATCACCCACCTGCCCGCCCACAAGCGGGCCGGTCTGGGCATCGGCTACGTCCCCGAGGGGCGGCACGTCTTCGGCCGGCTCACCGTGGAGGAGAACCTGACCATCGGCGCCTACAGCTCCTCGGACAAAGAGAAGCTGAAGAAGAATATCGACATGGTGTACGAGATCTTCCCCCGCCTGGCCGAGCGGAAGGGTCAGCTGGCTCGCACCATGTCCGGCGGCGAGCAGCAGATGCTGGCCATCGGCCGGGCCCTGACCCTTTCCCCCCGCCTGCTGCTCATCGATGAGGTGTCCATGGGCCTGATGCCCATCATGGTCAACACCTGCTTCAAGGTCATCCACGACCTGAACAAGCGGGGCATCACCGTCCTGGTGGTGGAGCAGAACGCCAACAAGGCCCTGAAGGTGGCCGACCGGGGCTACGTCCTGGAGACGGGCAACATCGTCCTCACCGACACCGCGGAGAACCTCCGGGGCAACGACGTGGTCCAGAAGGCCTATCTGGGCACCTGAGCGTCCCAACGCGAACGACACGAAGCGCCCTCCCCCGCCAGGGGGAGGGCGCTTCCTCTGTCTGTTCAGCCATCCAGGGGGAGGGTCAGCCGGAAGGTGACGCCGCTCCCGGTGTTCTCCGCCCCGCACTCGCCGCCGTGGGCCCGGACCGCCGCCTGGACGATGGCCAGGCCCAGGCCGGTGCCCCCGCTGTCCCGGCTGCGGGACTTGTCCCCCCGGTAGAAGGGCTGGAACAGGTGGGGCAGGTCGGCCGCCGGGATGGGCTCTCCGTCGTTGTACACCGCGAGGACGGCCCGGTCCCCCTCCCGCTTCAACGTCACCCGGATGGCCCCGCCGGGGGTACAGTGGCGCAGGGCGTTGGAGGCCAGGTTGCCCGCCGCCTCCCGCAGCCGCTCCCGGTCCCCCGCCAGCCGGACCTCCTCCAGCTCCAGCGTCAGGGAGACGCCCTTCCGCTCCAGGGGCAGGGCCAGGGGCTCCCACACCTCCCGCACCAGGCCGGACAGCTCCACCTCCTCCCGGCGCAGGCCGGCCCCGGTCTCCAGCCGGGACAGCTCCAGCAGGCTGCCCACCAGGGCGGACATCCGGTCGCACTCGTCCAGGATGACGTCCAGGTACTGCTCCCGCTTCCGGGCGTCGATGTCCTCCCGCAGGGCCTCCCCGTGGGCCCGGAGCACCGCCAGGGGGGTCTTCAGCTCGTGGGCGGCGGCCCGGGTGAACTCCCGCTCCCGCTGGATGGCCTCCCGCTGCTTCCGGTCGGTGTAGCGGGCCAGGAGCACGGCGGCCAGCAGGGTGGCCAGCGCGGTAAGCCAAAGCGTCTCCGCCGCCATGCGCCAGGGGGTGTAGGCGTAGGAGTAGGCCAGGCTGATCTGATCGTCCAGGGCGCTGGCACGGCTGCCGTCGGAGACGGCCACGGCGGAGTTTGACCCAGGGGCGCCGCTCTCCAGCAGCCTGTCCAGTTTTCCTTCCACCTCCCGCCAGCAGTCCAGCATCTCCTCCGGCGTCGCCCGCTGGGCCACCAGACGGGAGTAGAGGGTGACCAAGCTGAACCGGAAGGTCTCCAGCTCCTTCCCCGCGAAAAATTCACTCTCACTGTCCACCAGGGAGATGGTCCGGTCCTGATAGACATAGGTGATGCTTTGTGGGTAGATCACCTCCCGGGCATAGTCGGCCACGCCGACCACCTCACAGTAGCGCATATCCGTATCCGTCTCCGAAATCAGGCCGTCATCGGACCCCCGAAACCCCTGGAGGTCGGTGTCTTCCCGCAGCAGCTCCGCCAGGGCCAGCTGCTCTGTCTGGGAGAGGACCGGGTCCAGCAGCAGGTACCAGCTGTACGAGCTCTCCCCCGGCGGGCAGGCGCTCCCCATGGCCATGGGGGTCTCAGCCCACAGCTGCCCGTCGGGGCCGGGTGTGCAGAATCGGAACAGGACCACGCCGTCCAGGCCGTAGAGCTCCTGCCCCAGCCGTCCGGCGAGAATGATCGGCTTCTTGACCTCGTCGGCGCCCCCGTCCCGGATCTCCCGGTAATCCTCCGCCACATTTTGGCGGGCTCTGGATACGGCATACTCCACCTGTTGGTCCAGGCTTTTCAAATTTGCCCCCGTCAGCAGTCCCATCATCACCACCCATAAAATCAGGAACCGGGGCAGCGTCCCCCGCAGCAGCTTTTTGACTCGCCGTCTCATCCCTCACCCCTCCTCCATCCGGTATCCCACCTTGAACACCGTCTTGATCTGGCCTCCCGCCTCCCCCAGGGCAGCTCGGAGGCTGCGGATGCGCACGTCCACCGCCCGGTCGTCCCCCTGGAAGTCGAGGCCCCACACCTTGTCCAGCAGCTGCGCCCGGCTGAGCACCTGCCCCTTGTTGCGCAGCAGGCACTCCAGCAGGTCGTACTCCCGGGGGGACAGGCGCGCCTCCCGCCCGTTCACCGTGCAGGTCCGGCGGTTCCCGTCCAGGGTCACCGCCCCGCAGGTGAGCAGGCCCGCCCCATCCCCGCCCCGGCTGCGGCGGATGAGGGCCCGCGTCCTGGCCAGCAGCACCGCCAGGGAGAAGGGCTTGGTCACATAGTCGTCGCCCCCCAGGGCGTAGCCCCGGAGCACATCCTCCTCGTTCCCCAGCGCGGCGGGGAACAGGATGGGCACCTGGCTGCGCTCCCGCACCGCCCGGCACACCTGGAACCCGTCCAGGTTGGGCATGAAGACGTCCAGCAGGATGGCGTCATAGTCGTGGTCCCGCAGCAGGTCCAGGGCCTCCGCCCCGTCCCGGGCCAGATCGCACGCCAGTCCGTGGGCGGTGAAATAGTCCCGCACGATGTCCCGGATGCGCCTCTCGTCCTCCACGAGCAGCACCGTCTCCACACGCTCTCCCCCCTTTCGCAGATGAGGATACCACACAGTTGTGTCCGATTCGTGTCCGCGGGCACACTCCTGTGGTAACGCTATCATAGGGGGCGCCGCCTGTCAAGCCGCCCGCGCCGGGAAACAGCGGCGCGGGCCGGATCAACGATCCGGCCCGCGCTTCTCCGTCCCCGGGCTCTTCAGCTCCCACACCCCCACCGCGATGAGAAAGGCCCCGAACAGCCGGCGCAGCAGGTCCACCTCCAGGGCGAAGGCCGCCCAGGCCCCCAGGGCGGCGCAGGCCAGCCCCGCCCCGACGGCGGGCCACAGGACGGACGTCTCCAGATAGCCGTTTTTCGCGTGGGCGGGGAGGGCCAGCAGGCCGGCGGGGAGAAAGTATACCAGATTGATCCCCTGGGCCAGGTGCTGGTCCAGGCCGGCGAAGGCGGTCATATAGACCAGCAGCAGGGTGCCGCCCCCCACCCCGAAGCCGGACAGCACGCCGGTGGCCGCCCCCACCAGGGCGGCGATGATCCACTGGGTCATAGCAGGCTCCGCACACCCCCGTAAATCAGCAGCAGGCCGAAGGCCCGCTTCAGCCAGGGCAGCTTCACCCCCCGGAACCACTTCCCCCCTGCCCAGCCCCCCAGGGCGCCCCCGGCCAGATAGGGCAGGGCCGCCCCCAGGTCCAGGCCGCCCTTCCACAGGTACAGGGCCGCCGACAGGGCGCACAGGGGCAAAATGACTGCCACCGAGGTGGCGAAGGCCCGCCGCTGGTCCAGGCCGCACAGCCGGGTGAGCAGGGGGACCAGCACCGAGCCCCCGCCCCCGCCGAACAGGCCGTTGGTCAGCCCCGCCGCCGCGCCGGCGGCCAGGGCCCGGCCGGTACGCCTCTTCCGATCCAAAAAACCGCCTCCCTTCCGCCTTGACCCGCTCCATCCGGGCGTCCCCGCGGGAGCGGGGACCCTGGAAAACTGAAATTGGAACGCGGGCGTCTGTTTTAGTGTGGCAGAAGGGGGGCGGTTTATGTAACGCAATCAAAAAAGCGGGGCCGTGACATGGAGAGCGCAGGGAGGGTCGTTTCAGGCCGCCTGGGAAGAGTCGGCGGCCGCCTTGCGGCTCCGCACCAGGACGCGCAGGGCGAACAGGAGCAGCATGGCCGCCCAACTGGCCATCTCAGCGTAGGCGATGATGGGGCTGCCCACCCAGTCGGCCAGACCGTAGGACAGGACGATGCGCAGCAGCAGGGCGGAAATGCCGATGGCGCTGGACCACATCACGTCTCCGGTCCCCTCCAGATAGCCCCGCAGGGCCATGCCCAGGCCGAAGACGGGATAGAACAGGGCCAGGGTCCGGAAGAACTCCCCGCCCATGGCGGAGGCCTCCGGCGTCAGGCCGAACAGGGCGATGAGGGGCTCCCCGGCCACCGCCACCAGGGCGGACAGGCCGATGCTCATGGCCAGCATGATGGCCAGGCCCACCCCCAGGCCCTTCCGGGCCCGCTCCGGCTTCCGCGCCCCTATGTTCTGGGCCACCACCGTGGAGATGCCCGAGCTGAGGTTGGTCACCGGCAGGAGGATCACCGTGTCTACCCGGTAGGCGGTGGTGATGGCGGCCACCAGCCGGGAGGAGTCGAAGCTGTTCATGAAGTTCTGGAGCACCACGCTGCCCAGGGAGTTGATGCTGGACTGGATGGCCACCGGCAGACCCAGGGCCAGACCGGCCCGCAGCGCCGCCCGGTCCACGCTGCCCCGGGCGGGGCGGAACCGGAGCAGGGGGACCCTCCGGACGGCGTAGCCCATGAGGAACAGGGTCATCATGATCTGGGAGGCCACGGTGGCCAGGGCGGCCCCCCGCACCCCCATGTTCGCCGGCCCCACCAGCAGCAGGTCCACCCCCACGTTCACCAGGGAGGCCACCAGCACCGCGTACAGGGGGGCGCGGCTCTCCCCCATCCCCCGCAGGACGGCGGCGTACACGTTATAGACCGCCACCACCGGCAGACCCAGGAGCACGACCTCCAGATACTGCCGGGACATGGCGATGGTGTCCTCCGTGGTGCTCATCAGCTCCAGCACCGGCCCGGCCAGCAGGCTGCCCAGCAGTCCCACCGCCAGGAAGGCCATCCCCAGCACCACCGCGAAGGTGGACAGGACGGGGCGCAGCCCCTCCCGCTCCCCCCGGCCGTACATCTGGGCGGCCAGAATGGACACGCCCAGGGTCAGGCCGGTGACCACCAGCACGAACAGGTTGTACAGGGACACGGTGGCCCCCACCGCCGCCAGGGCGTCCTCTCCCACCAGATTGCCCACGATGAAGGCGTCCGCCCAGGCGTACATCTGCTGCAAAATCCCGCTGAGCACCAGGGGGATGCTGAATCGGATCAGGATCCCCGCCAGATTGCCCTGAGTCATGGTCTGTTCCACCGCGCCGTCCCTCCTTCAAAACAAAAAAGCCCCCAAACTGCATTCCTCATTGCCCAGCTGGAATGCGGTTGGGGGTATTTGACTATCTTGTTTATACCATGTTTTTCCGTCGGTGTCAAGGTTTTTCTCCCGCCTGCAAACCGGCGTCCCCGGCCGCGGCGGCGGCCGGGGACACGGATCTGCTCAGTCGGCCAGCTTGTCCAGCAGGGCGGCCAGCTCCTCCAGCTTCTCCTCCGGGTCCCCCGACTCCACCGCCTCTTTGAC
>CALWYA010000008.1 GCA_944385645.1 uncultured Oscillospiraceae bacterium | reverse complement strand
CTCCACCAGGCCGCCCACCGGGTCGCACACCAGGCCCAGCATATTCATGAGCACGGTGGAGGCGGCGTCCAGGCACTGCTCCGGGGCGCCCCCCATGAGCTCCACCGTGGCCGAGGCGGCCATGGCGGCCGCCACCCCCACCTCGGCCTGACAGCCCCCCACGGCTCCGGCCACCGTGGCGTTGCGCATGGCCAGATAGCCCACCGCTCCGGCGTTGAACAGAGCGTCGATGAGGCGGTCGTCGGGGATCTCATAGCAGTCCCGGAGGGCCAGCAGCAGCCCGGGCACCACCCCGGCGGAACCGGCGGTGGGGGCGGCCACGATGAGGCCCATGGAGGCGTTCACCTCGGACACCCCCATGGCGTAGGCCAGGGCCCGCTGGAGGACCGGCCCGCAAATGGCCTCCCCCCGGGCGGCGTGGTCATAGAGCTTCCGGGACTCCCCGCCGATGAGGCCGCCGGTGGACCTGGCGGGCTCCTTCAGGGGCAGGGCGGCCGACTCCCCCATGATCTCCAGCGCCCGGGCCATGCGGCGGTCCACCGCCTCCCGGGCGGTCTCCCCCAGCTCCACCTCCCGGCGGCGCATGACCTCTGAAATGGGCAGGTTCTCCCGCCGGCACAGCGCCAGCAGCTCAGACGCGGATTTGAAGTCCATTGGTTTCCCTCCTTACGGCTCCAGGAGCATGACGTCCTGCACGTTGGGGTTGTCCCGGAGCGGCTCCGCGATCCCCTCCGGCAGACGGCCGTCCGACTCCACAATGGTATAGGCGGTGTGGCCCTTGGCCTCCCGGAACAGGCGCATGAAGGCGATGTTCATGCCCCGGTCGCTGAGCACCTTGGTGATGTGGGCCACCACCCCGGGCTTGTCCCGCTGGACCACGATGACGGTGCTGTACTCCCCGGTGAAGTCCACCTCCACCCCATTGATCCGGGCGATGCGCACCTTGCCGCCCCCCAGGGACTCCCCCCGGACGGTCATCTCCTGGCCGGCGGCGTTGACCATGCGGATGTCCACCGTGTTGGGGTGGACCTCCGTCTCGGCGGTGCAGGGGGTGAACCGGAAGTCCAGCCCCCGCTCCCGGGCGATGGAGAAGGAGTCCCGGATGCGCCTGTCGTCGGTGGAAAAGCCCATGAGGCCGCCCAGGAGGGCCCGGTCGGTGCCGTGGCCCCGGTAGGTCTTGGCGAAGGAGCCGTACAGGGTGAACTCCGCCTTCACAATGGGCGGGGCGATCATCTTCCGGGCCAGCAGGGCGATGGCCGCCGCCCCGGCGGTGTGGGAGCTGGAGGGCCCGATCATGTTGGGCCCCAGCACGTCAAAGACGCTGATAAAGGACATAGAAGTACCTCTCTGGTCAGGCCGCCTTGGGGGCCTTGTGGATGAATTTCCGGTAGATGGTCTCCACGATGACGCCGATGGCGTTGTCCCCGGACACGTTGCAGGCGGTGCCGAAGGAGTCCTGGGTGATGTACAGGGCCACCATGATGGCGCAGATGGGGCCGTTCACGTCGCCGGCCTCGGGGCCGAAGACCATGTACAGGAAGGGCAGGGCGGTCATGATGGAGCCGCCGGGGGCGCCGGGGGAGGCCACCATGGCCACGCCCAGGGTCATGATGAAGGGGACCACCGTGTGCAGGCCGACGGGGATCTGATTCATCAGGCACACGGCGGTGGCGCAGGCGGTAATGGTGATCATGGAGCCGGCCATGTGGATGTTGGCGCACAGGGGGACCACGAAGTTGCGGATCTCCTCGGAGATGCCGTCGGCGGCGGCGCACTGGAGATTCACCGGGATGGTGGCGGCGGAGGACTGGGTGCCCAGGGCGGTGGTATAGCCGGGGATCTGGTTTTTCAGCAGGACGAAGGGGTTCTTGCCGCTGACCGCCCCGGCCGCCAGAAATTGAAGGAGAATGCACACCAGATGCATGAGGATGACCACCAGAAACACCTTCCACAGGATGCCCAGGATGGCGAAGGTCTGCCCCGACTTGGTCATGTTGGTGAAGGTGCCGCAGATGTACAGGGGGAGCAGGGGGATGATGGCGGTGTGGAGCACCTGGTCGATGATGCCGGAGAAGTCGCGCATGGCGTTGTACAGGGTGTCGCCGATGGTTTTGCCCCGGAGGGTGGACAGGCACAGGCCCAGCACAAAGGCCAGCACCACGGCGGACAGGGTGTCAAACAGGGGCGGGATGTCCAGGCTGAAGTAGGTCTCCAGGGAGTTGCCCGCCGTGGCGGCGATCTGCTCCAGGGCGTCGGCGCTCATGAAGCTGGGGAACAGGGTGGAGGCCACGAAATAGGACCCGGAGCCGGCGATGAGGGTGGAGCAGTAGGCCAGACAGACGGTGACCAGCAGCAGCCTGCCCGCCCCGCTCTTCAGATTGGCGATGCCCATGGTCACGTAGGCCAGGATCATCAGGGGGATGACAAAGGACAGGAAGGTGCTGAATATGGTGGACAGGGTGACCACGATCCGGCAGAACCACACGGGCAGGAACTGCCCGAACAGGATGCCGATGACGATGGCGATGATCAGCTTGGGCAGCAGCCCCAGCTTGCGCTTGGTTTGTTCCATGGACACAAAGACCTCCGATTTCTTCTCTCTTGGGCGGCCCGGGGACCGCCGAGTGCCCATTGTAGCCTATTTTCCCCCGGAGGGCAAGCCCTATTCCGGGAAAAATCCGGGGATCGGCCCCCCTCTCCGGGAAATTTCCCCAGATGTGAAAAACGGCCGGCCCCGCGGGGCCGGCCGTTGACTGAGGATACAGGGGCGGATCAATAGTTCTCCGCCTTGAGCTGGAAGTAGTCTCTGGGGTGGGCGCACACAGGGCACACCTCGGGGGCTTCCTTGCCCACATGGATGTGGCCGCAGTTGCTGCACTGCCAGATCATGTCCCCGTCCCGGGAGAACACCAGGCCGCCCTCCACGTTGGCCAGCAGCTTGCGGTAGCGCTCCTCGTGCTCCTTCTCGATCTTGGCCACCTCCTCGAACAGGAAGGCGATGTGGTCGAAGCCCTCCTCCTTGGCCTCTTTGGCCATGGTGGCATACATGTCGGTCCACTCGTAGTTCTCGCCGGCGGCGGCGACCTCCAGGTTCTTGGCGGTGGTGCCGATGCCGCCCAGCAGCTTGAACCAGATCTCGGCGTGCTCCTTCTCGTTGGCGGCGGTCTCCTCGAAGATCTTGGAGATCTGGACATAGCCGTCCTTCTTGGCCTTGGAGGCGAAGTAGGTGTACTTGTTGCGGGCCTGGGACTCCCCGGCGAAGGCAGTCCACAGGTTCTGCTCGGTCTTGCTTCCCTTCAGTTCAGGCATGGTTGGAACCTCCCTATTGATTCTTTTGTTGTGGCGGAAGAATTTTTCTTAATGCGAAAAATTCTTATTAAGGATATACTTAGTATATCAGCCCCCGGGGGATTTGTCAATGGGAAAGGGGGCGAAATCAGAAAATATTTTCCAGCGGCCGTCACGGCCGGGACACCAGGCGGTACAGGGCCTTCCGGTCGGTGAGGCGCACGCCTCCTCGGAACAGCTCCACCGCCCCGGCGGCCACCAGCTTTTTCAGCGTCCGGGTAACCGCCTCCCGGGCGCTGCCGATGGCCTGGGCCATCTGCTCCTGGGTGACCCGCAGGGTGTCGGTGCCCAGCCGCGCCCCCTCGTCCAGCAGAAAGACCGCCAGCCGCTGCTCCAGGGAACAGAACAGCAGCTGCTCCACCGCCTCCATCACCTGGGCGAAGAGCTGGGTGGCCCCCCGGTAGATGAAGTTCTCCACATAGGGATTCTCCTCCACCAGGCCGGACAGGCACAGGGCGGGCAGGACCAGCCCCTCCACCCGGCCCTCCGCCTGAACCCGGATGTTGAACTGGGTGGTGTGGAGGACGCAGGCGGCGGTGAGGGCGCACACCTCCCCGTCGGCCATGCGGGCGATGGTGGCCTCCCGCCCGTCGGCGGAGGACAGGAACAGCCGCACCACCCCCGACCGGATCATCAGCACCCCCAGGCAGTCCGAATCCCCCGACCAGATCATCTGCCCGGCCTCATAGGTCACCGGCCGGACGGCCCGCTCCACCCGCTCCCGCTCCGGGGCGGTCAGGCGGGGCCAAAAGGACAGCTGCTCCAGGACGGACTCCATGCGCGTACCCCCTCTCGGTCATGTGTCGTCTTGCAGCTTCTATCATACCTGTCCGGGCCGGAAAAAGCAAGCCGGGCCCCGGCAAAAAAAGCGGGTTCCCCAAAAAGGGGAGCCCGGAAATCCGCTTATTTCTTGGTGTAGTCGTAGAAGCCCCGGCCGGTCTTGCGGCCCAGCCGGCCGCCCCGGACCATCTTCTTCAGCAGGTAGGTGGGCCGGTACTTGGAGTCGCCGAACTCGGTGTACAGGGTCTCCATGATGGCCAGACACACGTCCAGGCCGATGAAGTCGCCCAGCTCCAGGGGACCCATGGGGTGGTTGGCGCCCAGGCGCATGGACTTGTCGATGTCCTCCACGCTGGCGGCGCCGGTCTCCACCAGGCCGATGGCGTCGTTGATCATGGGAATGAGCAGCTTGTTGACCACGAAGCCGGGGGACTCCTTCACCTCCACCGGGTCCTTGTCCAGGGACTTGGCCAGGTCATAGGTGAATTGGAAGGTCTCGTCGGTGGTGTTGATGCCCCGGATGATCTCCACCAGCTTCATGCTGGGCACGGGGTTGAAGAAGTGCATGCCGATGAGGGGGTGGGCCAGACCGCGGGCCATGTCGGTGATGGGCAGGGAGGAGGTGTTGGAGGCGAAGATGGTCTCCGGCTTGCACTCCTTGTCCAGACGGGCCAGCAGCTCCTTCTTGGTGGCCATGTCCTCCTTGACGCACTCGATGACCAGATCGGCGTCAGCGGCGGCGGATTCCTCCTCCACCAGGATGTGGTCCATGACGGCGTCCTTGTCCGCCTGGGCCATTCTTCCCTTGTCCACCCGCTTCTGCAGGGACTTGCCCAGGTCGTCCTTGTGGCGCTGGGCGGAGGGGATGCTGCTGGCGTAGAGCAGGACGGTGTGTCCCTTGGCGGCGAAGATCTGGGCGATGCCGCTGCCCATGGTGCCGGCGCCGAAGACTGCTACTTTCATGTGAGTTCCTCCTAATACTGTCAATTTTCTGCCGGCCCCCGGCCGGCGGGACTGACCGGGAGGAGTGTCCCGGTCCCGCTCTCGAGAACAGTATACCTTCTTTTCCGCGCTGATGCAAGGGAAAATTTCCGGCGGGTCCCCAAATCCTTCCGCCCGTTCGCCTTCTGCATTTTATTTTCTCCCCCACTTGACATTTGGGGAAAAATCGGCTATGATACTTTAACGGTTAAAACCAATGAAGTACCGCGGGGCCCGCCCCGTTTGGAAAGGAAGACCAGCCATGCCCATCACCGACCTGTTGGAGCGCAACAGCAAGCTGTACGGGGACGAGATCGCCCTGGTGGAGATCAACCCGGAGGTACAGGAGCCCCGCCGGGTGTCCTGGCAGGAGTACGAGCTCATCCAGTCCACCTCCTCCGTCCCCTATCGGCGGGAGATCACCTGGTCCATCTTCGACGAGAAGGCCAACCGGGTATCCAACATGCTCCTGGGCCGGGGCATCCGGAAGGGGCAGAAGGTGGCCATCCTGCTGATGAACTGCCTGGAGTGGCTGCCCATCTACTTCGGCATCCTCAAGACCGGGGCCATCGCCGTCCCCCTGAACTTCCGCTACACCTCGGAGGAGATCGAGTACTGCCTGGACAAGGCGGAGGCCGACGTGCTGTTCTTCGGGCCCGAGTTCATCACCCGGCTGGAGCCCATCGTGCCCAAGTTCTCCCACCGGCGGATGCTCCTGTTCGTGGGGGACGCCTGCCCCTCCTTCGCCGAGGACTACCACCGGGCCACCGCCAACTGCTCCAGCATGGCCCCCAAGATCCTGGTGGACGACGAGGACGAGGCCGCCATCTACTACTCCTCCGGCACCACCGGCTTCCCCAAGGCCATCCTGCTCCGGCACCGGGCCCTGTCCCAGGCCGCCCGCATGGAGGCCATCCACCACGCCACCTGCCACGAGGACGTGTTCCTGTGCATCCCGCCCCTGTACCACACCGGGGCCAAGATGCACTGGTTCGGCTCCCTGTTCACCGGAAGCCGGGCGGTGCTGCTGAAGGGCAACTCCCCCCAGGCCATCTTTGACGCGGTGTCCGGGGAGAAGTGCACCATTGTGTGGCTGCTGGTGCCCTGGTGTCAGGACATCCTGGCCGCCCTGGACCGGGGGGACCTGAAGATCGAGAACTACCAGCTGTCCCAGTGGCGGCTCATGCACATCGGCGCCCAGCCGGTGCCCCCCTCCCTCATCCGCCACTGGATGAAGTATTTCCCCCACCACAAGTACGACACCAACTACGGCCTCTCCGAGTCCACCGGCCCGGGGTGCGTCCATCTGGGGATGGACCACATCCACAAGGTGGGGGCCATCGGCGTGCCCGGCTACGGCTGGAAGGTGAAGATCGTGGACGAGAACGACGTCCCCGTGGAGTTCGGGGAGGTGGGCGAGCTGTGCGTCCAGGGCCCCGGCGTCATGACCTGCTACTACCACGACCCGGAGGCCACCGCCGAGGTGCTCAAGGACGGCTGGCTCCACACCGGGGACATGGCCAAGCAGGACGAGGACGGCTTCTACTTCCTGGTGGACCGGAAGAAGGACGTGATCATCTCGGGCGGCGAGAACCTGTACCCGGTGCAGATCGAGGACTTCCTGTCCGCCTACCCCAAGGTCCACGACGTGGCCGTCATCGGCCTGCCCGACCACCGGCTGGGGGAGATCGCTGCCGCCGTCATCCAGGTGAAGGAGGGCATGACCTGCACCGAGAGCGAGATCAACCAGTTCTGCATGGACCTGCCCCGGTACAAGCGGCCCCGGAAGATCATCTTCGCCGACGTGCCCCGGAACCCCACCGGCAAGATCGAAAAGCCCAAGCTGCGGGAGCGGTACTGCGGCGTGCGGCTGGTGGAGGCCCAGAACCGGAGCTGACCGTAAAAAGCGCAAAAACGGCCCCCGCGGCATGAGCCGCGGGGGCCGTTTTCACAGGTATTCCACACAGGTCTCCAGCCCGTCCCAGGTCAGGTCCAGCTCCTCGATGGCCTGCCAGCTGGCGAACCAGGCCTCCAGCTCCGCCCAGGTGAGATACCAGAAGTCATAGGTGACGCCCAGATGGGTGGGCAGGATGTCCTCGATGATGACCTTCAGCTCCTCGAACCCCTCCGGCTCTCCCGCCACCCCGGGGAAGGAGACGGACACCTCTCCCACCCCCGTCTCCTCCACCACCGCCGGGATGCCGCAGCCCGAGATGGTGTCGTTGAGGGCGGCCAGGGTGAAGCTGTCCCCGCCGATGCGCAGCAGGGCGGCCAGGGCGGCGGCCAGCTGCCGGGGCTCCCGGGCCACCGGCCGGCGGACGAAGAGCCGGGCGATCCGCTCCAGGCCCCAATCCTCCGCCGTCACCAGGGAGCTCTCCCGCTGGACCTCCTCCAGGGCGGCCATGGCCCCGTCCAGGGCCGCCCCCTGGGCATCCAGCTCCCCGCCGTTGAAGGGGGCGTCCAGGTCATAGACCCCCAGGGGCCGCAGCAGCTCCCGCAGATACTGTCCGTGGCTCATGGCATCTCCTCCACGCTCAGGGTGCCCAGCACGGGCAGCTCGTCGGCGTCCACCGCCAGGTCGGCGGTGGGGGCGGAGACGGCGTAGTTCTCCACCCCGTCACAGCCGTAGATCAGACTGCCCAGCCGGGCCAGCAGCACGTCCTGCCCCAGCAGCTTCCCGTCGAACCAGCCCTCCAGGGCCCCCTCCACCTGGTCCAGCACCTGGGTCTTGTCCCAGCCCCCCTTGGCCTTCACCTGGACGGCCACATTCACCGTCACCGGGGTGGGGGTCTTCACCTGCACGTCCACGGCGATCTCACGCCGCTGCTCGAAGTAGTCCTGGAGCTGCTCCAGCAGCTCCTCCCCCGGCGTCCCCGCCAGGGTGGACACGATCACATCCACCGAGCCCAGCCCGCGGGGCTTGGGGATCACCACAGCGGCCGCCACCTGGTCAAAGGACAGGGCCCCCTGCTCGTAGAAGGCGGCGTTGGCCCCGTTGGGCAGCCGCCGGAAGGTGTCCAGGATCCGCGCCCGCAGTTCCTCGTCCCCCTCCCCGTCCGCCCCGCCGGCGAAGGCCTGGGGATTGGTACAGGAGGCGATGCCCATGGGGGCCACCGCCATGGACACCACCGTCTGGGCGGATACGTTGCCCGCCGTCCCCGGCTCCAGTGCCTGGACGGGCACGTCCACCGTCAGCTCCCCGGCGGGCAGCACCGCCGCCTGGGTGGTGGCGAAGCGCACCAGCCCCGCCGTCATGCACACTGTCCCCTCGGGGATGGCGCGGTCGCTCTGAGCCGCCTCCCCGGCGGTGAACCGCACCGTCCCCTGGGCGGGCAGGGCGGGCTTGCGCTCCAGACTGCGCAGCTGGGCGTGATAGTCCAGATACTCCCCCTCCGCCGTCTGGGGAAAGGCCTGCCGGGTCACCCAGTCCGCCTGGACGTACAGGGCGTAGACCTGGGCGGCCAGAGCATACATCCGGGCGGACAGGTCGGTGCCCTCCCGGGGCTCCAGCCCCGTCTCCTCCCCGAAGCAGGCCAGCATCTCCCGGTAGATCTCGTCAATGGTCTTCAATCCGTCTCTCCTCCCTTACACCACCAGCTGCCCGGTGAGGGTCTCCCCCTGCCAGTCCACTTGGACGGTGAGCAGCCCCGTCTCCCCCTGGGGCTCCCACTCCACCGACCGCACCCGCAGCTCGGTCTCCTTCCGCAGGGCCTCGGCCACATACTGGGCGGCCAGGGACTGGCGGGCGGAGGGCTTTTCCCGGCTCAGCTGGTACAGCCGGCTGCCCAGGTCGGGCAGGAAGGGCAGGCCGCCCCGCCGGGCGGTCAGCCGGAAGAGCACCCGGGCCAGCGCCTCCTCGCCCCCCGTCCGGGTCGACAGACCGCCGGCCCCGTCGGGGACGTAGTCCCCGTCCCGCAGCACACGCTCCATCCTTCTCGCCCCCTCTCAGCCGATCAGCTCCAGCACGATCTCGATGATGATGCTCTCCAGGGTCCGGCCGTTGATCCGGACCGCCCCGGTGAGCTCCAGCTTGTCCTGCCCCAGGAAGATGCCGCTCTCCCCGCCGGTCAGCCGCACCTCCCCGGGCTGCAGCTCGTCCAGCTGCTGCTGTTTGCCCAGGATACAGGGGCTCTCCCCCTGGCTCCCTGTCTTCAGCACCAGCACCTTGTCGTCCACCGTGGGCCGCCAGCAGTAGCCCCCCGGCCCGTACACCGGCAGCCACCGCCGCTCGCCCCCCATGGTCACCCCGGCGGGGTCGCCCCCCAGGGTCACCCGGCCCAGCTCGGCGGGGGCCTCCCCCACCGGCCGGCCTCTGCTGCGCTCTGATGTCCACATACCGCTCACCTCACACTGTGAAATCCGGGTCGGCCAGCTCCAGCCGGCTCCAGTACCCGCTCTCGTCCATCCCCACCGTCACCTGGGCCGCCCGGTACAGGCCGTTCCAGTCCCAGCCGGTGCGGCCCACCCGCACCAGGTCCCCCGGCCAGGCGGCGAAGGGCTCGGCCACCGTGATCTCCAGCCGCTGCAGCTGGGAGGCCGACTTGTCCAGCTGGAACTGCCCGGTGTACCGCATGGCCTGATAGCTGCTGCGCTCGGGCATGGTGATGACCCGCCGGGCCCGGCCGCCCCTGGCCAGGAAGTCGGCGTTGTCCACCGCCTCCACCTGTCCGCTCCACCGGTCCCGCACCAGCACCTGGGACAGCACTCCGTACCGCCGGTCCCGGCAGGTCAGGGCGGTGACGGCGGTGCCGTCCCCCACCACCCGCTCCCCGCTGTCGCTCCAGCCGGTGAGTACCAGCCTCCCCTGCCGGTCGAACCGGGGGGCCACGCCCCCGTAGTACCGGGCGAACTCATAGACCACCGACCACTCGCTGCTCCCGGCGGCCACCGAGAAGCGGGACACCGGGGGCAGGCTGGCCCCCGGGGCCGCGATGATCCCATAGGGGGTCACGTGGTCCCGGAGGATGTCCCCCTGGGTGGCGGACCCGTAATCCTGGCCCAGGGCCTCGTTGTCCAGCAGCAGGGCGGCCATCCCCCGGCCGGACAGCTCCAGCACCCGGCCCTGGCCGGAGACGGTCACCTCGCACTCGTCCACCACTCCGGCGAACACCTGCTCCCCCTCGTGCCAAGCGGAAAAGGCCACCCAGTCCCCCGGCCGGGTGGTGTTGTCCCCGTCCCAGGTGCACCGCAGCCAGAAGCTGTCGCAGGGCACCCCGGCGGTGTACTCCAGCCGCCAGGACAGCAGATTGGGCAGGGTCCAGCGCACCCCCCGCCAGTCCGTCACATAGCCCGTCACCGCACCCGGACCTCCTCTCCCACCACGATCAGGTTGGGGTTCTTGATCTGAGGGTTCAGGGCGATGAGCTCCTCCAGAGACAGACCGTAGGTCCCGGCCAGGGCCCACAGGGTGTCCCCCTTCACCACCCGGTGATAGGCCGGCTCCCGGGCGGCCGTTCCGCCCCCGGCGTCCGCCTCCCCCTGGACCCCCGCGCCCGCCCCGCTCTCCTGGACGGCCAGGCCGGTATACCAGCTGTCGTCCTCCCAAAAGGCAAAGGAGTAGCGCACATAGTCGGGCCGGGGCTCCTGCTCCAGCCGCAGGGAGACGAAATAGGCGTTGGCCGCCTGCCACAGGGGGTGGACCAGCAGACCCGGCCCACCGTTATAGAAGACGTTGGCCAGCTGCCCGAACTGGGCGTAGGCCCCCTCGCCCACGAACTCCCCCTCCCCCTCCATGATCCGGTTGGTCCGGCCCAGGTCCTGGAGGCGGAACAGGCCGAAGGGGGTCTTGTGCACCGCCATCTTCCGCTCATAGTCAATGGAGTACACCCTGGGGTTGTGGGGCCACACATAGCTCTTATACCGCATGGGCGATAAAATCACGCTCCGCCCCTCCTCTCAGTACAGATAAAAGCCGCCGTCGTACCGGCGGCTGTCCCGGCGGAACACCCGGTCGGCCTGTTCGGCCCACCGGGTCTCCTCCCAGGCCCCCGGGCCGCCCCGGCCGTAGGGCAGGCCGCCCTCCCCGGCGGCCGCCCGGCCCCAGTCGGGCTCCCACCCCTCCCCGGGCAGGGCCCTCCCGGGCGCCGAACCGGCGCCCGCTCCCCCGCCCGGACGGCAACGGGCCGGGCGGGTCCCTTCGTCCGGCCCTGACAAGCCGCTCCGGAGGGGGCCGTCCGCCCACCGGGCTGCCCGGTCCAGCTGGGTCAGCTGGGTCTCCAGGGGAAGGGACTCCCGCTCCGGGTCCCCCTCCCCTTCTGCCCACCCCGGCCACGGGGCATCCGGGTCCATCCGCTCCAACCGAGGACCGGGGGTCCGCCGGCGGCTGCCGTCCGGGGACAGGAGCCCCGCTTCCGCCTCTCCTACTCCCTCCGTCCCGGCCCCGGCGGGCCGCTCCCGCGCCCGGGAGCGGTTTTCCTCCTCTGGCCCCTCCGGCTTCGGCTGGCCGCCGGCGATCAAGCGGGACAGAGCCCGCTCCAGCCGCCTGGTCTGCTCCAGGAGGGCGTCCTCCTGGCCGGGCCAGGTCAGCTCCAGATAGTCCGTCAATCCGCCCCGCCCCCCTTCAGCGCCTCGAACCGCGCCAGATCAAAGGCGGGGTTTGCCATGCCCTCGTCCCGACCGGTCTCCCGGCCGCACACCGGGCACCGCTCCTCCAGCGCCCGGGCCCGGCAGGCCGGGCACAGCCCCTCCAGCGCCTCCTCCCGGTCCAGCAACTCCTGGGCCAGGCACCAGAGGTAGTCCCGGGCCTTCATGTCCCGGGCCCGGGCCTCGGTGGGCAGGGCCCCGAACCGGCTCAGCACCCGCCACCGCAGCCGCTCTCCCGGCTGGGCGCGGAGTTTTTTTTTACGTTCTCCAGCTCCTCCTCCGACAGGTCCGGCCCCGGGTCCTCCGCCCGGCAGAACCGGCTCCACCGGCCGGCCAGGGCGGCGATCTCCTCCACCGTCAGGCCGGCCAGCACCGCCCGCCCGTCGGCGAACACCGGGCTGTGGTCCTCGGTGCGCTCCAGCGCCCGGGCCAGCAGGCAGGCGTTGGAGCACAGGGCCCGCTCCCGGTCCTCCCGGGCCAGCTCCCCCGCCTCCCGCCGGGCCTGGAGCACCTCCAGGGCGGACAGCAGGCGCAGATCCATGCCGTTGTCCAGGCTGAACCGGTCCCGTCCGGCTAAAATGGACGCGCCCACCGGTCACACCCCCGTCTCGATCCGCCGGGAGGCCACCAGGGTGACCTTCTCCAGCACCATGCTGCCGATGGAGGCGTCCTCCTGGATGGAGCTCCACTGACAGTCGGAGTAGATGATCTTCTTGTCCGGCTTGCAGATGACCAGGGAGAAGCCGGACAGGGAGTAGAAGTCGATGCCGTCCCGGATGGCCTCGTCGGTGGCGTACAGCCGCGTCAGCTCCACCTTGTGGACCGCCTGTCCGGGGACGGTGGCCACCGGCTCGGGCTCCCCGAAGGCCTCCACCGAGATGCTGCCCTTGGTGGTCTTGGCGGCGTAGCTCTGGACCACCGCCACTCGCACCCCGTCCACCTCCAGATAGATGTCGCTGCTGGTGGGAAATCCCGCGATGCTCATAGTTATTGTTCCCTCCTGTTCTCACGCCTCGGTCCCCTCGCGGCCGGGTCGCCTTCCCGCCGTCTCGGACAAAACCCACCGCCGCAATCGACGGCTGGGCTTTTGCCCTCGCTCCAGTCCAGGCTCCCTTGCTCGGGGATTCAGCGCTTATACCGTAATATGGGCCGTCAGCCAGATCTGGTTGAGGCCGTGGGCCACCGTGAAGGAGAAGTCCACCAGACACCGGCTGGCGTCCTCCTGGTCGGCGGACACCGCCACGTCCCCATAGCCGGTGATAATCTCCCGGGCCAGCTTGTTCTCCAGCTCCAGCACCACCTGGGCCCGGATGGCCCCCCGGCTCTGCTCGGTGTTCTTGGCCCGGCGGAACTTGGCCCGCAGGGCCGAGCGCAGGCTGGGAATCACGTCGTCCACCACCCGGATGGTGGACAGGTCCCGCCAGGTGGCGTCCGCTGTCCCGCCGGTGGTGGTCCGGGTGGTCACCCCCCGCACCACGCTGACCTGTCCCCCCACGCTCTCCACGGGGGTGACGCCCCCCAGGATCAGCAGGTCCAGATCCCCGTCCCCCAGCCGGGCGGACACCCCGTTCAGCCCGGTGAGTACCGCGCCCCCCAGGGGGACGGCGGGGTCGCTCTCCCCGGCGATGGCCCCGGCCACCGCCGCGGCCAGAGTCAGGCCGGACAGGGCGGTGCCGGAGCTGTCCGTCCCGCCGGGGGCCACCAGCACCACCCGCTCGCTGTTCAGGCCCTTGGCCCGGTCCACCAGATTGGCCACGCTCTCGTCCTTGGCCCCGGCCACCACGGCCAGCCGCTCCCGGCGGGCCTCCGAGGCGGCGGCCACGCTGTCCCGCAGGTCGGCCTGCACCTCCTCGTCAGTGCTGTCGCAGATCACCAGGGCGATGTCCTCCGTCTCGGCCAGAAGGTCAAAGGCGTCCTGATAGTCCGCCGCGCTGGCCACCGGGACGGCCACCACCCCGGAGGCCCCGTTGGCCAGGGCCAGCCGGATCAGCTCCGCCATGTCCTCCGCCCCGCTGGAGCCGAAGGCTGTCACCGCCTGGTCATAGCTGGTGATGGTCTGGGCCACGCCGGCGGAGGCGGTGGTGTTGACCCCCGCCAGTCCCACCAGCCGGCCGGCGCCGCTGCCGCTGACCACCCTGGACGCGTCATAGGAGGAGTAGACCCCCGGACGCTGATGTACCGTAATGCTCATGCTTCGATCACTCCTCGCAGTTCAAAATCAGTGAAGGCCCCGTCGGCCCCGCCCGCCGCGCACAGCCAGGCCCCGCACACCGCCTGGACCGGCCGCATCAGCCGCCGGCTGTCCGGATCATAGGCCGTCTGGCCGCAGGAGAACTCCTCCACCCGCAGCCCCTCCGGTCCGCCCAGGATCAGCGCCCCGGCCAGGGCGTCGAAGGCCCGCTGCACCGCCTGTCCGTCTCCCCCCTCGGGGGCGTAGAGGTCCAGGCCCAGGGTGAGCCGGGCCCGGCGGCCGTACCACTCGCTCCACCGGCCGGTCTGGTCGTCATACCGCTCCCCCAGATAGTTCTGAAAGGCCGCCGTCTCCGCCTGACAGCCCCGCAGGGAGACCACCGCCAGGGTCTCCTTCTGCTCCTGTCGGAGCCGCGCGGGCCAGGCGACGGCCGCCAGGACCCCCTGTCTGTTCAAATAGTCCGCCATGGCCTGACAGACCTGTTCCACTCCCGCGCTCACGCCGTCGCCTCCTCATCCCCGGGACAGAGCACCGCCCACCAGTAGGGGCAGACCGTCCCGCCCGCCAGGTGGGCCCTCTGGACCCGGAACCGCTCCCCCTGCCACTCCACCAGGGTGTCCCGGCCCAGGGGGTGCTCCGCCGGACCCAGATACAGAAAGCGCTCCTGCCGCCCCAGGCCCAGGGGGGTGGGCTCCGCCTGGGGGCGGCTCTCCTCCAGCACCGGCTGGACCAGGGCGCGCAGCTGCACGGCCTTCTCCCCCTGCCGGAGGGTGACGCTCTGCCCATACCGGCTGAGGATACCCTTCCACTCCCGCGTCATCAGCCCCTCACCCCCCGAAAGCAGAAGCCCGTCTCCCCCAGCCAGGGGGACAGTAGCTCCTGGGCCAGCTGGCCGCGGCTCCCCGCGCTCCGGCCGCCCCCTGTCTCCCGGTGAATGGTCAGGTCCCCGGCGGTGAAGGAGGTCACGGACCGGTCATCCCCCGCGGCCCCCTCCAGCTCCTCCACCGCCGTCAGGGCGACGGCCAGCAGGAAGGCCGGGCCGCAGTCCTCGGGGCTCACCCCCGCCCGCAGCCGGCCGGCCAGCCGGGTCTGGGCCGCCTGGACCAAGGGGAGCAGCAGCTCCTCCTGGTCCTCTCCGGCCCCCAGACTGCGGCACAGGGCCATGATCTCCTGGGTCATGGTCAGACCTCCAGCACCCGGCTGGCCTCGGGGAACACTTTGGCAAAGCCGCTGATGGCGGTGATGGCCGCCCGCTCCAGCTGGCGGTCGATGAGCTTGTCATACTCCACCACCACGTCGCTGCCCTGGACCATCTCCAGGGCGAACCGCTTGTCCAGGCCCACGGCGGTCCCCTCGGGCAGTACGCTGGTGCGCAGGAGGGTGGCACCCAGGGGGGTGGTCAGCCTGCCAGTGCCCTGGAAATTCAGGCCGGTGAGGGGGTTCTGAAATTCTGTGAGCTTCAGCATGCTCACCAGCACGTCCCCGGACACCAACAGGGCGTTCATCTCATAGGGGTCGAACTTGGACCAGAAGTCCACCAGATCGTCATAGGTCAGGGTGCCGGTGGTCTTGACCTGGTCCTTGGCGGCGGCGTTGTTGTTGCCGTCCCCGTTGATGAGCACGTCCACCGCGTCCTCCAGCTGGGTGCGGGCGATGTGGGCCCCCATCTGCCGCAGGGTGACCGAGAATAGGTCCAGCTTCTGATAGCGCACCGCCTCATAGCTGGCCACCAGCATCCGGCCCCGCTTGCGCAGCTTGACCAGATTGGCCTGGACCTTGATGGTGGTGGCGGGGATCTGGGCCCCCTCGTCCACCTGGCGCAGCTCCTTCTCGTCCCCGCCGGCCTGGGCGGTGATGGACCGGTAGTCCATCCCGTCGAACCGGGTGACGGCGGCGGTGATGTGGGGCAGCAGATCGCCCTCCTCCATCCCCTGGCGGACGGTGCGGGCGATGTACTCGGGGAACAGGACGGCGGAGTCGGCGGTGCGGAAGAACTTCTCCACCACGTCGCTGCCCGCCCCCTTCACCTTGATGTCGAAACGCTTCAGCTGCCGCTGAAAGGCGTCCAGCCCCTCCAGGCTGGTGCCCTTGTACCGCTCGCTGGGGTCCTGGCTCTCCAGCACCTGGGTGAAGGTGCGGCCCGCCTCCTGGTACATCCCCTTGTCCAGCTTCAGATTGTCGTACGCGAATGCCATACGCTCACGCTCCTTTCCGTGTTACAGGAAGAGGACGGCGGTGCCGTCCGTCTCCACACTGACCACCAGGGCGGACACCCCGGCGGGAGCCGGGATCACCACCTGGCCCCCGCTCTCTGGCGTCACCGACTGGCTGGCGGCCGCCTTCACGCCCCCCTGGCCGTCGGCCACCAGCAGGGCGGGGCCCACGCTCAGGCTGCCGGTGCAGCTCACCTGGATAAAGCCGGCCACCTGGACGCCGGCCGCCCCCGCCCGGGGCTCCAGGGCCACGCCGCAGAACTTGTCCCCGGCGGTGCAGGGGCCCACCGTACCGTTGGCGCTCACCTTGACCACCTGGCCCCCCTTCACGCCGTCCGCGGCGGCAAAGGTGGCCACGACGGCGCCGATGCCCTCAAAGGAAATCTTGCTCATGGTTCGTTCCTCCTTTATGTTCTGTGGCGGCCCTCTGGGCCGCCCGTCTCCTCACACCAGAAAGGCCCGGTCCCCCTCCCGGGGCTGGGCCGCCTGCTCTCCATAGCGCAGCTGGGTCTTCAGCGGGTACCGCTCCCCCGCCCGGCGGGCGAAGGAGGCGGTGAGGGCCTCCAGCTCCCGGTGGCTGAGCTTGCCCGCCGCCGATCGGATCACCGCCTCCTCCAGCTGCCCGTCGGCCAGCACGGCCTGCCGCACCAGCTCTCCCCGGAGCCGCTCCAGATACTGCCGGCCCAGCTGGGCCTCCTTCTCCAGCTCCTCCAGCTCCCGGGCCCCGCCGGGGACCTGGGCGGCCAGCTCCCGCCAGCCGCCGGCGCTCTTGACCACCCCGGCCAGGGGCTGGGCGGGCACCGCCACAAAGGAGAACTCATAGGCGTCCTTGGCCCCCTCCAGGGTGGCGTAGCACAGCCGGCCATCGTACCGCTCCCCCTTCCGGTGGTCACAGCTCCCCTCGCCCCAGGGCTGGCCGCAGACGGAGCACACCGCCCGCTCCACGGCGCAGCCCACGCTGACCTCCTTCTTGATGCCCCCCTCGATCTCGGCGATCAGATCCCGGTTGCCCTGGGTGCGCACCATATAGGCACAGCCCTTCAGCCAGCAGTAGGGGTCCCCCGCCCGGGTCAGCCGGCCGGGCTCCCGGATGAGCTCGGTCTTGTAGATCCGGGCCGCCTGCCCCCGGGCCGACCACTGGTGGTCAAAGATGCCGCTCTTGCCCACGAACAGGGGGGCCAGCCCCTTCAGGGTCTCGGGGGAAAACCGCTCCCAGTCCCGGTCGATCTCGTTGTCGCACAGCCGCACGGAGAAGGCGTAGAGCTCCTCCTCCTTCAGCGGCCGGCGGGCCAGCCGGCTGATCCGCTCCAGGTCCTCCCCGGTCAGGGCGGCCCGCTGGCCCCCCTCCGCCTCCTTGCATCGGTTCATGTCGTCTCCTCCTCTGTTGATTCGTTCTGCCGCCGGAGCTGCTCCGCCTGGGCCCGGTAGAGCTCTGCCCTGGCCTCCTCCACCTCGTCCTGGAGGTTGATGTCCTCCCACAGGATCTCCGCCCGCCGGTCATACCCGTGCAGCCCCAGCCACAGCTCGGCCACCCGGCACAGGGCGGGCTCCACGCCCCGGCGGATGGCGGTGATCTCGCTGGTGAGCAGGTCGGCCTGCTGGGCGCTCATGCGCTCGGTGGACGACCAGGACAGCCCCAGCATAAAGGGCGGGATGCCCGTCCGGGCCACCAGCTGCTCCAGGATCTGCCGCACGGGCACCTGGCTGTCCAGCACCTGGCTGTCCGCCCCGATGACCCGGATGTCCACATCCCCCACCGCCACAAAGTCCCGGACGCTGCCCTCCCGACCGGCCTGCATGGCCGACGACCACTCCTGGGCCAGCATCCGGCACCGCTCCTGGGTAAAGGCCTCCTCCCCCTCGCCGGGCCTGTACACCACGGCGAAGCGCAGGTTGCCCGCCCGCTCCCAGTTCTGGCCGGTGGCCTGAAAGATCTTCAGCAGGATGCCCGCCAGAAAGGGCATGGACCGCAGCAGGGACACCCCGCAGGGCTGGTCCCCCGTGGGCTGGAAGGGGGTGAACAGGAGCAGCTCCTGCCAGGGCAGCTCCCGCCCCTCCCCCACGCCCGCCCGGCACAGCCGGAAGTCCAGGGGGCTGTCTCCCAGCTTCACCTCCACCTGCTCCGGGTCGGCACACAGCAGGGCGGCGATGTCCCGCCGGTCCCCGTCCAGCACGATCTCCCCCACCGCCCGGCCGCAGGTGAACAGGTCGTCCAGATACCGATCCAGGAAGGACTGCACCCCCCGCTGGCCCCAGCCGGTGTCCACCGTCCGGAAGAACTCCTCCAGGCCGGCCTGGGCCCGGCTGTCCCGGCACCGGACGCCCACGCCGCCGCACAGCCGGGCCAGCTTCCAGACGGCGGCGTCCACAATGGGCACCGCCTCCCGGATGGCCCGGTACAGGGCGGCCTCCCCTGGGCACAGAGGCACATAGCGGTCCAGCGCCCCGAAGGGGTGCCCCTCCCCCTGCCGCACCTGGACCACCGGCGCGGGCGGCTTCTCCTTCCGCCTGCGTTCCCACCACTTCACGTTCCCTCTCTCCCTTCTCGTGTTCGTTCTCCGCTGTCAAAAGCTCCGCCGCTCCACGCTCCCGGCAAAAAATCCACCGTCCCGCTCCCGGGCGGCGACAGTTGCCGCGAAATACCGGATGTCGTCCATGGCGTGGTCGTGCCTCCCCACCCGGCCCAGCCGGGCGGGGGCCCCAGTCTTTTTCCATCCTCGGGCGAAGTGAATTCGCCCTGCGAATTTACGGCGCTTATTCCCCCCCCGCCCCTGCTCCGGGCCCCCATGGACGTCCGCCGCGGCTAAAAGCTCCGCCGCTCCACGCTCC
>CALWYA010000007.1 GCA_944385645.1 uncultured Oscillospiraceae bacterium | reverse complement strand
GAACTTGCCCGCAAACCCGCATGGTTACTGGCTTTTCGGCAATTTGGACTTCCAAAGTGGAAACATGATTTCGAGTCAGCCCCGTTATGACCACTTCGATACCGCTGCATATAGAACCGGGCGCGGACGGAGCTGCGGGAGGACAAACCGTCAGCCCATTAAGAATACCAGACCGGCGGGGAGAAATCAAGAGTTTTTGCAAGTTTTTCTCTCCCTTCTCGCTCTTCCGCACCGGACCTGTGCCCGCCTTCCGCGGGACAAAGAAGGCCAGGCACGGCCAAGCCTCAGGGAAACAGCAGGCGGACTGCCCAAGCGGCGGCCAGAAAGCCCGTCAGATCGGCGCACAGGGCGGCGGGGACGGCATACCGGGTGCGGGAGATGCCGGCGGCGCCGAAGTAGACGCTCACCGTATAAAAGGTCGTCTCGGTGGACCCCAGCATCACCGCCGCCATCCGGCCCAGCCGGGAGTCAGGACCGTAGGCCGCCATCAGTTCGGCTCCCACCCCTAGGGCGGCCGAGCCGCTCACCGGCCGCACCAGCATCAGGGGCAGCAGCTCCGCCGGCAGCCCCACCAGCTCCAGAACCGGAGCCAGCACTCCGGCCAGCAGCTCCAGTGCCCCGGAGGCCCGGAGCATGGCCACCGCCGTCATCAGAGCCACCAGGGCAGGGATGATCCGGACCAGGGTCTCCAGCCCGGTCCCCGCCCCCTTCACCAGGGCGGCGTACACATCCACCCCCCGGACCGCCCCACACAGGGCCACACCAACCATCACACCAGGGACCAGCATGGCCAACAGCAGCTCCACCCTCAGTCCCTCCACAGCCGGGCCAGTACCTTGCAGGCCAGCACTCCCACCCCCACCGACAGCCCGGAGACCAGCCACACCGCCGGCAGGATGTCAAAGGGCTCGGCACTCCCCGCCGCCGCGCGCACCGAGGCCACCGTGGCGGGGATGAGCTGAATGGAGGCGGTGTTGCACACCACCAGCATGCACAGGCTGTCCGAGGCCACCCTGGGACTGCGCCGGGCCATCCGCCGAGCCGCCTCCAGCCCCAGGGGGGTGGCGGCGTTGCCCAGGCCCAGCAGGTTGGCAGACACATTGGCGGCCACGGCGTCCATGGTCTCCCGGTCATCCGCCGACTGGGGAAAGAGCCGCCGGAGCACCGGCCCCAGCAGCCGGGACAGTCCGTCCGCCAGTCCCGCCTGGCGCATCACCTCCATCACGCCCGACCACAGGCACAGCACGCCCGCCATGGACAGGGCCAGCTCCACCGCTCCCGCCGCCCCCTTCATCGCGGCGGCGGCCACCGCCTCCCCCCGGCCGGTGAGCAGACCGCACATCAGGGCGCAGGCCGCCATCCCCGTCCACAGGATTGTCATGCTCATGTCACCCTCCCCCCTCTTGTCCATCCATACGTGCCACCGGGGCGGAAGATACCTGTGTCAGTCCCAAAATTTACAAAAAAATCCAGCCGAACACCTATTTTCCAAGAAATTTCTACATTTTTTCCTCGAATTTGACCTACATTACCTGTTGACATGATATTTCATTCCCGGTAAAATATGAGTGTGAAAGAACGCCCAAGCTGCCGGTCGACGCCGGGCCCAAGGGGCAGTCTGTAAACAGAGAAAAGGAGGCGTCATATTATGAAATCCACTGGTATTGTACGCAAGGTGGACGAGCTGGGCCGTATCGTGCTGCCCATCGAACTGCGCCGCACGCTGGATATTGAGGAAAAAGACTCCCTGGAGATCTACATGGACGGGCCGTCCATCGTGCTTCGGAAGTTTCAGCCAGCGTGTATCTTCTGTGACAATGAAAAGGACATCGTTGAATTCCGGGGGAAAAACATCTGCCCCCGCTGCTTCAAGGAGATGTCTGCTCTGTTTCAGAAATAAGACGGAGTCCCTGACTCCGGCTCCGGCATCCCTGTGAGCCGACAAAGGGAGCCCGGTCCGATCGGACCGGGCTCCCTTTTGTCTTGTTTCAGGCGGCTCACGTTCCGCTCCGCTCCAGCATCTCCAACAGCAGCCGCTCGTTCTCCCCGGCGGCCCGGGTGAGCTGCTGGGACTTCTCCCGCAGGCGGGCGAGCACCCCGTCGTAGTCGGCCATAAGGGCGTCGGTGCGGCGGACAGCCTCCTCCAGGTCGAACCGCTCCACGTCGCCGGCGGCGGGCAGGTCCAGCTCCCGCAGATAGCTGGCCACCTTGGGGTCGTACACCAGCCCCAGGGCGGGCACCGCCATCCGGGCGGCAAAGATCAGGGTGTGCAGCCGCATGGCCAGGCACAGCCGGGACTGCCCCAGGGCCCCCATGAGCTCCCGGGGGGTGCATGGCCGGTCCAGCACGAAGGAGGGGGCGCGCATCCGCTCCCGCACCCGGGCGGTGGCCTCCCGGTCCCGGCTGGGCTGCATGAGCAGGAACAGGATCTCCAGGCCGTAGGTCTCGTGGATGTGGTCGCACAGGGCGGCCAGCTTGGGATAGAAGTCGGCGCCCCCTGTCCAATCTCGGACGGACACCGCCGCGAATGGGGCATTGGCCGCCAAGCCCGCCCCGGCCAGCAGCTCCAGGGAGCGGCTCCGGTCCACCGCCTCCAGGTGGAACACCGGGTCTGCGGTGACGGCCACGTCGGGCCGTCTCACCCCCATCTCCCGCAGCTCCCGCAGGGAGCTGTGGTCCCGGAGGGTGACCAGGGCGGCCCGCTCCACCACCCGCTTCACCCGCCGGCGGTTGACCGGCTTGCGCACCGGGCCGATGCCGTTGGCATAGAGCATCACCGGCTTGCCCAGCAGCTGGGCGCACCGGATGACCGACAGATAGTACAGCAGGGACCGGGTGGAGGTGGTGTCCTGGAGCAGGCTCCCGCCCCCGGACAGCAGGGCGTCGCACCGGGCCAGGGCGGCCAGCACCCGCAGCACCCGGAACCGGGGAATGGCCTCCAGGCCGTACTGCTTGTGGGTGAGGGCCGGGTCCTTGGACAGCACGGTGACCGACACCTGATCGCTGGCCTCCCGGATGGCCTGCTGGATGGAGTCCAGAATGGCGTCGTCCCCGGCATTTTCAAAGCCGTAGTAGCCACTCATCACCACCCGGTACTTCTTCCGGGCGGCCCTGGCATAGGCGGCCAGACAGTCCTGGGCCATGCGGCGCACCGAATAGCGATCCAGGATGACCTGCCGGCCATAGGCCCCCAGCTCGTCCCGCTTCTCCCGGGGCAGGGCCAGGGCGGCGCACACCTCCTCCAGCAGCTGCTCCTGAGTGGACCGGGGGTCGGTGCGGCAGCAGAAGTTGGTGTCCACCGCCTTGTCCAGCAGCTCCGGGGTAAACAGGCCGGTGTGGCCCTGGGCCCCGGAGAGGACCACCGCCTTGCCCAGGGCCATGGCCTCCAGGGCGGCCCGGGAGACCCCCACGAACAGGTCACAGGCGGCGGCCACCCGGTTCACATCGGTGCGGGGGCCGGTGAGCACCACGCAGGTCCGGCCGGCGGCCTCGTTCACCGCCCGGGCCCGGGCGGACAGCTCCTCATAGACGTCGCCGCCGCCGGTGATCAGCACCCGGGCCCCGGGGCACCGCTCCCCCAGGGCGGGGGCCAGCTCGATGAGCTGCCGGGCGGTCCAGGAGGCGGCCTGATCCAGCCGGCTCACATGGCCCACCACCGGGCCGTCCCCCAGGCCGAACTCCGCCCGGACCTCCGCCCCGGACACCGCCGGGGAGAACTTCTCCGTGTCGATGCCGTTGATGGTCAGGGTGATGCGCTCGGCGGGGAGGCGGTACTGCTCCTCCAGATAGTCCCGGATGTCCTCGGACACCGCCAGGGTGTGCTGTCCCCAGTCGGACAGCCACTTGAGCACCCCGCCCGTCTGATACACCCCGTGGCAGGAGGTGACAAAGGTGAACCCCAGCCGCCGGCGCAGCTTGCCGCACAGGAAGGCGGGGATGCGGGCGTGGGCGTGGACCACGTCGGGCTTCTCCCGGCGGATGACCTGCTCCAGGATACGGAAGGCCCGGAACATGTCGGGCAGGCTGCGCCGGTTCAGGGGGGCCTGGTAGTGTCGGATGCCGGCGGCGGTCACCTCGGGGACGTAGACGCCGCCGTTGGAGATGATGGCCACGTCGTGGCCCTGCCGCTTCAGCTCCTTGGACAGCTCCACAATGTGGGTCTCCGCCCCGCCGATGTCCAGTCCCATGGTGGCCATGAGGATCTTCATGCCGCCCGCCTCCTCTCGTTTGATGCCCGCTCCGCCGTTACAGGATCGCCGTCACCGTGGTGGTGAACTCGGCGTATTTGGAGTAATAGGTCCGGGCCGCGTTGACCCCCAGATCGTACACCCGGTTGAGGAAATAGCCCTCCTCATTCACCAGGCCCTCTCCCTGGATGGTCAGCAGCAGGTTGGCCCCGCCCTCCACCGGAGCGGGCCCGGCGGTGCCGTCGATGAACTCGGCCATCCTGGTGCCGGGCAGCACCTGGATGTCGATGATCTCTCCCAGCGGGGCGCCGCCGCTCTCATAGCTCAGATCGTACACCGCGTCCCCCACGTGGATGCTGTTCTGGAGGTACTCCGGCGCCCCGTCCACCCGCACCTGATAGGTGATGGTCTGGGTGGGGACGCTGACCCCGGTGTGGGGCTGGTTGGATTTGACGTACAGGGCGGCCCCCAGGGCCAGCACCACCAGGATGGCCAGCACGTCGATGACACTGATCTTGCCGAACAGCCGGCCGTTGTTGTCGATCACCTTCATGCCTGACCCTCCCGCTCCACAGCGACCACCGGGCCGCTGGCCATATAGCCTTCGCCTTTGATATAGGTGGTGATACCCACCCGCAGCTCATAGCCGCCGTCCAGCACAAAGCCGGCGTCCGACTCGGTACAGGGGGACTCCACCGTCACCAAGACGTCCTCATAGCCCTCGATGGGGGCGTCCACATACCGGCGCTCCTCCTGGTCCAGCACCTGGGCGACGGCGGGCACCGCCTCGCAGGAGACCACCGTGCCCAGGGCATAGTTCTTGATGTTGTCGGTCAGCTTGTCCCCCGCCTCGATGAGGGAGGAGCTCCCCTCGGCCCACCGCTGGAAGCGGACGGTGTAGCGCACGGTGGAGGCGACGGAGGGATCGGCAGCCTCCTGGGCGGCGGGCCGCAGGGCCAACCAGGCCAGCACCCCGCCCACGGCGAGCACCAAAATCAGGATGATGGCGTCAAACAGGTTCAGCCGCAGGCGGAAGTTCGATTTGTTTTGTTCCATGTCATACTCCTTTCAAAACCTGACGGTAGACCTCCTCCACCCGGCGGGCAAAGGCGGCTCCGGTGAATTCTTGCTCATACAGGGCCCGTGCGGCACGGCCCATAGCCGCCCGCTCCCCGGGGCTGTTCATCAGCCGCTCCAGGGCGGCGGCCAGGGCGGCGGGGTCCCGGCTGGGAAAGAGCAGGCCGGTCTCCCCGTCCCGCACCACCCAGGGGTTGCCCCCGTAGTCGCTGGCCACGGTGGGCAGGCCCAGGCTCATCCCCTCCAGCAGGGCCATGGAGGTGGCCTCGGTGCCCCAGGAGGCGTTGAGCTGCACGTCCAGAATGTTCAGCAGGGCGGCCACATCGGACCGGAAGCCTAGCAGCATGACCGCGTCGGCCACCTCCGCCTCCCGGACGGCCTGGGCCACCTCCTGTTCAAAGGAGCCGGTCCCGGCCACCAGAATCCGGAAGTTGTACACCCCCCGGTCCTTCAGCAGCCGGGCAGCCCGGACCAGGTCCAGGTGGCCCTTGTAGTCCTCCAGCCGGGCCAGGATGCCAAAGACCACCGCCCCCGGCGGCAGGCCCAGCTCCTGTCTCAGGGCCGCCTGTTCCGCTGGACTGGTCCGGGGGACGGGGGCCACCCCGTTCATCACTACGGTGATCTTGTCCGGAGAGACGCCGGAATCCACCAGATTGTCCCGGGCGGCGGGGCTGACGGCGATGATCCGGTCGGCGTAGTGCTCATTGACCCACTTGTTCACCCACCGCCCCGGGGGATACCGGAGCTTGGCGGGGACGGGAAAGGCGGAGTGCCGGCTGTATACCACCGGCACGCGCAGCCGTTTGGCGGCCACGCGGCCGGACAGACAGCCGTGGGTGTGGACCAGGTCGGGCTTCACCCGGGCGATTAGGTCTCTCAGTACCCCCACGTCCCCCCGGTCATAGGACCGGTCTGCCATGGCGTCCGCCTCATAGACCTGGGCCCCCGCCTCCTCCAGAGGGGCCTTCAGCAGACTGCCCCGGGGGACGGCGGCCAGGGTCTCGAACTGGGAGGTGTCGGCGTATTTCAGGTAGTTCAGGATCACCCGGCCCGCCCCGCCGATGTTGGTGTCACTGATCAGGTTCAGCACCCGCGTCATGTCCACAGCCTCCCCTGGGCCATGGAGCTGCGCCGGGCGGCGGCGGCCCCCAGGGCCAGATAAGCCCAGAACAGGAACATGACCCGGTAGTTATAGAAGGAGTAGTCGGTCATGGCCTGGACCATGAAGCCGCACACGCCGGCGGTGAAGGCGATCTGGAGCATCCGGCTGGTCCGGTCCTTCTCCCGGCCCAGGGCGGAGCACATCATGCGGAAATAGACAAAGAGCAGGATCACAAAGACGGCCAGCGCCACGATGCCCGCGTCGCACACGATCTGCAAAAACAGGTTGTGGGAGTGGGGGGCGATGATTCCATTATAGCTGTAGGCCGGGTAGACCATGTTGAAAGCTGCGTCCCCCGGGCCGATGCCGCACATCCAGTAGTCCCGGAGCATGGCCAGCACGCCCATCCAGATAGACACCCGGTAGGAGGTGGAGCTGTCCCCCAAATCGCCGATGCTGGCGAACCGGTCGATCACCGCGTCCGGCAGGACGAAGTACAGCACCACCAGGGCCACCGGGGCCAGCAGGATCAGCCGGGGGTTCCACAGCAGCACGAACACCACCCCGGCAAAAAGCAGGCCCAGCCACGCCCCCCGTGATAAGGTGAGCAGCATACACACGCACATGACGGCGCAGCAGACCAGATAGAAGATCCGCCGGGGCCAGCTCTTGGCGGCCAGCAATCTGGCCCCCCCCAGGGGGATAGCCAGGATCAGGTACTGCCCCAGCATGTTTGGGTTCTCCAGGGTGGAGGGTACCCGGAACTCGATGGAGGAGAACATATCGCTGTCCACCCAGGCCGCCGACTGATACCCCCAGCGGAATACATACTGCAGAATGCCATAGGCGCACACCACCGTCCCCGCCAGCACCATCAGGTCCACCAGGGCGTCCAGCTGCCGCTGGCTGGTCACGGCGCTGCCCAGCACCACGGCGAAGAGGATGAAGGCCACCGACAGAAGACCCGGCCCCAGGCTCCCCCGCAGGTTCACCGAAAACAAGGTGCCGGCCAGATAGACGGCGGCGTACAGGAGGATATACCGGTTCACCGGGGCCCACACCAGCTGCCGCTGCCGGTCCCGGACCAGATTCAGCAGCAGGGAGCACCCCCCCACCAGACACAGCCCCAGCACCATCATGGAGGGGTGGAAGAAGGACAGCAGGGGGGCCAGGACCACCGGCAGGGCGCACCAGAACCAGGTCTTGGTGAACACGCTGCCGGCAAACAGCCGGTCCAGGCGCAGCAGCTCATACAGCCGGCACAGCCCCCGGCGCACCAGAGCCCAGAGCTTGTAGAAGATACTGCCCTCCGACGCGGCGGGGGTCCACCCCCGAGGGTGGAGGAACCACTGAACGATGCCGCTGCGGTCCCACTGGCCGCCCACCCAGGCGCACAGGGCCATAAGGGCCCGCCAGAGGGCGCTGGCATCCAGCACTTGCTTTACCCGTTCCATTGCTCAACCTCGTTTCCCGATTTGTTTCACCAGGGAGGCCGACAGTCTGGCCTCCCCCAGCCCCAGACAGAAGGCCAGGGCGAAATAGACGGCGGCGCCCCCCAGGGCGCACAGCCCCAGGGCCAGAGCCTCCCCTGCCTTGCCGGCGGGCAGGACCCCCTCCAGCCAGCCCAGGGCCAGCCAGGCCGCCAGCCCCATCACCAAGGCGCACAGGACCATCTTGGCCAGGTCCCGGACCATGGCCCGGTCCAGCACCCCCTCCCCCCGGCGCTGCATGGGCGCCAGCAGAAGCAGGGCGTACACTGTGGAGGTAACGGCGGTGGCCGCCGCCAGACCGGCCACCTGGAACCGCTGCGTCAGGGCCAGACACAGCAGGATGTTGGCCCCGATGGAGACCACGCCGGCTACCAGGGGGCCCGTCCCGTTCTGCCGGGCGAAGTAGGCCCGGCTGAGCACGTTCTGCACCGCGTAGCCCCCCATGCCCAGGGACATCCAGGTGAGGGCGGTGGCGGTGATGTCCACCGAGAAGGCGTCGAACTCCCCGCCCCCGTAGATGAGGGACACCAGGGGCCGGGCCACCACCATCAGCCCCACCGACATGGGCAGGATGAAAAAGAGGCTGGTGTGGGTGGTCTGGCGGAGGGTCTCCCGGAACTCCCCCTCCCTCCCCCCGGCGGTGAGCCGGGACAGGCGGGGGAAGATCACGTTGGTCACCGACAGGATGAAGGTGCCCGCGATGACCAGATACAGGTTGGAGGCGTACTCCAGGGCGGCCACCCCGCCCCCGTCGTACAGCCGGGAGCCGAACCGGGAGGAGATGGCCTGGGTGATGGGCTGAATCCAGGTGGACACCATCACCGGCCCCATGAGGGCGAAGACCTTCTTCATGCCCTCGGACTTGAAGTCCAGCCCCGGCCGGTACCGGTAGCCCAGCCGGCCCAGGGGGGGCACCTGGATGGCCCCCTGGAGGAACCAGCCCAGAAGATAGGCCCCAGCCAGGCCGAAGATGCCCAGGCGGCTGTCCAGGCCGAAGAAGTAGAGGATGATCACCAGGTTGGACACCGCCGACATGAGGGCGGGGGCGGTGAAGTGGCCCAGGGCCTGGAGCACCCCCACCAGGGAGAAGGCCACCCCGGAGAAGAGCACCGTGGGGAACATCACCCGGGTCAGCTGGGCGGCCAGGGCGGTGGTGCCCGGGTCGTCATAGTCGGCGAACAGGGCCACCATGGGCCCGGGGAAGGCCATGCCCAGCAGGGTCAGCGCCCCGGTGAGCAGGGCGATGGCGGTGATGAACTGCCCGGCGAAGCGGAAGGCCTCCTGTTTTCCCCGTTTCTCCAGGTACTCGCTGAACACCGGAATGAAACAGGCGGCGATGGCCGAGGCGAACACCGCGTCAAAAAACACCCGGGGGATACGGCTGGCCGTGAAAAAGGCGCTGGCCTCGGGACCCACACTGTAGTGGATGGCCAGCAGCCGGTCCCGGTACAGGCCCAGCACCTTGCCGATCAGGGTGACCAGCATCACCACGCTGATGGTGCGGGCCGCGCCGCCGCTCCGTTCGTCCAGAGCCAATCCCCCCTTTGGTCAGAATATCAGTTTATTGTACACTATCCCCCAACCTTTTTCAACCGTTCAATTTTTAAGGTTTTATAAACTTCGTCCGGGGGACGGTTTTCTGTCTTTTTCCATTGAAAGCGGCCGCCGCATCTGCTACAATGGGAGGCGTTCCGATGTTTTGATCCGTGCAAAGGAGTTCCCATGAAACAACAACTGCGATCCCTGTCCCGCCGGGCGGCGGCCCTCTTCCTGGCCCTGGTGCTGGCCGCCCCCTCCGCCCTGGCCCACGCCGGGGAGCAGACCCTCCAGACCGCCATTCCGGTGCTGGACGGCCTGACCTATTACAACACCATCACCGTTAACAACGACAGCCGGGTGGAGAGCTTCTCCCTGGAGCTGGAGGAGGACAGCTCCGTCACCCCCATCCTGGTCCAGGGCTCCGGCTCGGTGTACGGGGCGGTCACCATCAACACCGCCGTCTCCCGGGCCCGGGAGGCCGGCCTCCACGTGGTGGGGGCCATCAACACCGACTTCTTCTCCCTGTCCACCGGCGTGCCCATCGGCATTGTCATCGAGGACGGGGTGTACAAGTCCAGCGGCAATGAGGAGAACGCCCTGCTCATCACCGATGGGCAGGTCTCCATCATGGGCCACCCCCAGGTGGAGCTGACCCTCACCAACCACACCAACGACCAGACCGTCACCCCCCACCACTTCAACAAGGCCCGGGCGTCCACCGGGGGGCTCTACCTCTATAACCAGGACTTTTCTGACGAGCACACCCACAGCTCGGGCTCCGGCTGGTTCGTGCGCATGAAGCTGACCGACAGCGCCCTCCCCGACCTGGAGGAGTTCAGCCGCAGCGAGCTGCGCCAGCTGGCCCGGGGTCTGGACCTGGAGCCGGAGGACCGGGAGCTGGAGCTGGACGATCTGGACCGGGACGAGCTGGAGGCGCTGATCGAAGACGCCCTGACCACCCGGTCGCTGACCGTGAATTCCACCCTGGAGCTGGAGGTCACCGAGGTGGTCCAGGGAGAGGGGGCTCTGGACATCGGGGCGGACGAGTACATCCTCACCGCCGACGACGCCTCGGGCTATGATTTCATCTTCACGTCCTTCCAGGTGGGGGACCGGATCACCCTGCGCACCTCCTGCGGGGACGAGGCCCTGTCCCAAACCCAGTGGGCCTGCGGGGTGGGGGACATTCTGATCCAGGACGGGGCCGTCACCGACAGCTCCGACTGGACCTACCGCGCCGACGGCCGGCAGCCCCGCTCCGCCATCGGCATGCGCGCGGACGGCACCCTGGTGCTCTACGCCGCCGACGGCCGGCAGTCCGGCTACTCCGTTGGCCTGAGCGAGAAGGATCTGGCCGACGAGCTGCTGCGTCAGGACTGCGTGTGGGCGGTAAATGTGGATGGGGGCGGCTCCACCGCCCTGTCCGTGTGGCTGCCCGGCCAGGAGGGGACCGCCCTCCAGAACAGCCCCTCCGGGGGCAGTCCCCGCCGCTGCGCCACCTACCTTCTCCTGGTCACCGACGAGACCGGAGACGGCCAGGCCAGCCGGCTGGCCCTCACCCAGGAGGGTCAGGTCCTGCTCACCGGCACCTCCCTGGAGCTGCCCCAGGCCGTGGCCCTGGACGAGGGGCTCAACCTGGTGGAGACCGATCTGGACGAGGTGACCATCACCTCCTGGGAGGAGCTGGGCGAGATCGAGGACGGGGTCTACACCGCCGGAGACCGGGCGGGCACCGACATCCTGCGTCTGCGGGATCGGGACCGCGACCTGGAGGGGACCGCCCAGCTCCACGTGGTGGACGCCCTCACCTCCCTCACCATCTCCCGGGCGGGAGAGAGCGGCGCCCTCACCGCCCTGACCGTGGAGCCGGGAGAACAGATCCAGCTCACCGCCTCCGGGTCCTACTGGGGCCGGGAGGCCCTGCGGGAGTGGGACGCCGACGTCATCACCTGGACGTCGGAGGGGGACGTGGGCACGGTGGACGACACCGGCCTGTACACCGCCCCCGAGGTCCCCGGCGAGGGCTCCCTCACCTTCACCGCCGGAGGGATCAGCCAGACCATCTCCGTCTCCCCCGTCTATGTCCACAGCGACGTGACGAAGGAGCACTGGGCCTATACTGCCGTGGAATACTGCTATGCCCACGGCATTGTCACCGGCGTCAGCTCCACCGAATTCGGCCGGGACAACCAGATCCGCCGAGGGGACTTCATGCTCATGCTCTACAACGCCCTGGGGCGGCCTGCGCCCGCCGGCACGGCCGACTTCTCTGACGTCTCCCCCGACGCCTACTATTACACCGCCCTGTCCTGGGCTCAGCACGCCGGGCTGGCCTCCGGCACCGGAGAGGGGCTCTTCTCCCCTGACGCCCCCATCACCCGGGAGCAGGCCTTTACCATCCTGCGCCAGGTCCTGCCCCTGCTGGGCAAGGACTGCCCCGACGGGGACCTGTCCGTACTGGACCAGTTCTCCGACCGAGACCAGATCGCCGAGTACGCCCTGAGCCACACCGCCACGCTGGTGGAACAGGGGCTGGTCAGCGGCAAGGGGGACGGAGTGGACCCCCGGGGCAATCTGACCCGGGCGGAGATGGCCGCCATTTTGTACCAGGCCATCACCTTCACGCCCGCGGAACAGCCTGGGGAACCGACAGCTCCCACGGAGCCCACGGAACCCACGGAGCCCGCCGACCCGACAGAACCGGAGGATCCCGTCCGGCCCACCGACCCGGAAGAGCCCGCCGACCCCGACCAGTACGCCCTGACCCTGGACGTGACCGAGATGATCCTCACCGCCGGGGACGCCACCACGCTCACCGCCTCCGTCACCCCGGAGGCGGAGGGCGCCGCGGTCACCTGGACCAGCAGCGACCCCGCCGCGGCCGCCGTGGCCCCCGACGGGACGGTCACCTGCCTGTACACCGGGACCAAGCCGGTCTTTGTCACCGTCACCGCCTCCTGGCGGGGGCTGACCGCCCAGTGCGCCGTTCTGTGCGCCCCCGGCCGTCCGGCGGGCACTGTCCATGACGCCGAGCTGGGCCTGAACATCCGCTCCGGTCCGGGCACCGACCAGACTGTCATCGGCAGTCTGGCCGACGGGGACCAGGTGGTGGTACTGGAGGCTCTGGAGGGCTGGTACCGCATCCTGTTCCTGGACGAGGACGGTCAGGCCGCCCGGGGCTATGTATCCGCCGACTACTTGACCGTGTCGGAATAAAGGGATATAATGGTTCCGCCCCCCTTTTTGGGGGGCGGAACTTGTTTCAAAATCCAGCCCTTTCCAGGTATTCCTATCCCCTGCGGAGCGGGAGCTGAAAAAAGAACGTGGAGATGACCGCAATGAAAATCCTGATCATCGGGCCCAAGGACCGCTATGACGCCTACGCCCCCGACTTCCTGGCCCAGATGCCGGTGGAGCTGATCTTTGCCCGGCAGTACCCCTCCTCCCTGGAGGCCGCCCGGGCCAATCCCGACAGCGAGGTGATCCTGGTGGACGCCATCACCCCCGTGGGGGCCGAGCTGATGGACTGCCTGCCCCGGCTGAAGATGGTCCACTCCGAGGGGGTGGCCTACAACTGCATCGACCTGAACGCCGCCCGGGAGCGGAACGTCTTCGTGTGCCACAACAAGGGCTTCAACGCCTCCTCGGTGGCGGAGCACACGGTGATGCTCATGCTGATGGTCCTGCGCCACGGCATCACCGGCCACCGGGCGGTGGTGGAGGGCCGCCAGATCCAGATGAAGGAGGCCTGCATGGCCGCCAAGGGCCCCGAGCTGGGGGAGCAGACCGTGGGACTGGTGGGCTTCGGCGACATCGGCCAGGCGGTGGCCAAACTGCTGCGGGCCTTTGGCTGCAAGCTGTACTACTACACCGCCCACCGCCGTCCTCCCGAGGTGGAGGAGCAGTTCGGGGTGACCTACCTGCCCCTGGAGGAGCTGGCCGCCTCCTGCACCATGCTCTCCCTCCACTGCGCGGTGAACGACCACACCCGGCATATCGTAAACGCCGCCCTGATCGGGAAGATGCGCCCCGGCTCCTATCTGATCAATACCGCCCGGGGGGAGCTCATCGACGATCTGGCGGTGCGGCAGGCCCTCATCGACGGGAAGCTGGCCGGCTTCGCCGCCGACACCCTCTACCCCGAACCCACCCCGGCAGATCACCCTCTGGTGGCCCTGCCCCCGGAGGTGGCCGACAAGGCGGTGTACAGCCCCCACCTGGGGGGCAATACCGGCGGCTCCTTCGCCCGGGGCCACCGGAACATGTGGAACTCGGTGCGGCTGCTCCTGGAGGGGCAGCGGCCCAATTACATTGTCAACGGCCTGTGAGATGTACAGAAGGTCCGGCAGCGCGGCATAGCCGCGCTGCCGGACCTTTTTTGTCTTCCGCGCTATGCCCCCCGGCGGAACTGCCCCAGACGCCGGACTGCCCGGCATCCCTGCCGCAGCTCCTCCGGACGGCTGCGCCCTGTTTTCCCGGTCAGAAGTCTCCGAAGGGAGTTACTTCATGCCGTTCTCGTAGGACTCGATCATCTTCTTGACCATCTGGCCGCCCACGGAGCCGGCCTGCTTGCTGGTCAGATCGCCGTTGTAGCCCTGCTTCAGGTTGACGCCCACCTCGTTGGCGGCCTCCATCTTGAACTTCTCCATGGCCTCCCGGGCGCCAGGCACGACCAGCTTGTTGCTCTTATTGCTGTTGTTAGACATGATTTGTCTCTCCTTTTCATTGTGTTGATCAGTTCGGTCGGATGGAACATCCGAGCATAGCTTTACCCCGAATATCCCCCTTATACCTGCGCGGCTATTGCCTCATTTTTCATATTGTGGAAAAGCGTGCAGCAGCGCACGGAATACAAAGCCGCGCTGTGCCGGCTTTTCACGACAAAAGTCCGGATAATGGGACCTCAGTCATGGTACTATTTTTTCACGAACCGTAGAAACCAACGCCGCTTGACTGTACGATCCCAACTGAAGGTCCCTCTTTTTATTGTTTATGTACAGGTAAAAATACTGACATTCTATTGGACATATGATACCATGCTAAAAAAGCACAGCGGCAGACGCTTGAACGTCTGCCGCTCCCGAGGGGCTTATTTGTGCCTGTCCATTTTTCAATCCACATCCGGCCAAGTCCGGCCGGATGACACGGCTATTATTGTAGCGAAGCTTTTCCCCTTTTGCAAGAGAAAAATGTTGCGGCAAAAGCGTGGTCCCCATCACGAGGGACAGAAGGACCGCCATTGCGCGTCTTTTCATGTTGCGAACTCCCTTTCTTACATTGGTTTGCCATTCTCTGTTGGACGCCGTCCTCACGTCTCCCAGCCGATCACCAGCTGTTCCTTCTCCAGCAGCATCGTGGCTCTGCTCCACCAGAATCTGGACGTTGGCCGTGAGGCCGGCTATGGTGGAGAGGTACAGCCTGTGCAGGCACCGGGGGTTGCACTTCTCGGGCGCCACCCGGGCGTCGCGGGACAGCGCCTGAATACAGCCGGTCACCCGGGTCCGGTTCAGCGCCTTCCCCGTTCGGGCGGCGAAGAGCGGCCCCGAGGAAATTCCCTCCCGCCGGGCGTAGTCCAGCAGCTCGGCGCGCAGACAGCCGGGCAGCTTGATGGCGCGCGGCACCCCGCCCGACATGGCCGCCACCCGGTTTTTCTCCACCGCCTCCACGGTCAGCCGGGGCAGCTCCTGCACCGCGATGCCGGAGGTTGCAAACACCTTCACCAGCAGATAGGCGCGCTCCTTGTCCAGCGCCCGCGCCGCGGACAGCAGCCGGAGGTACTCGTTCCGGGTGAGCTCCGGCTGTACGTCGTCCTCCCCCATCTTGATCTGGAAGGGAAGCTGAAACTCCCGCAGGTCCAGGTAGCCCAGAAGGCCGTTGACCGTGGTCAGCCGATGGTTGACGGTCCGGGGCATATAGCCCCGGGCCAGCATGTCGTCCCGCCAGCTGGCGACGGCCTCCCGGTCCAGGGTCTTGTCCGGCGGCAGCGACCGGTAAAAGCGCAGCAGATTCCGCCGATAGGACTTGACGGTCTCCGGCGCGCAGCCCCGCCTCTCCAGGCTCCCCAGATAGTCCTCGATCTGGCTCCAGGAGAGGCGGGGGGCCGGCGGCTCCTCGCGCTCCTCGGTCCCCACCTGCGCCTGTGCCGTCTGTACCATTGACTTCACCTCCATTCCTCCCTCCGCCGGCGACAAATTTCATAATTTGTCCTGCGTCCCCGCCCGTCAGAGCGGAAGCGGCGCGCCGCGGGGCGTGAAAAAGGGGCCGCGCGGCGGTCCAGGCGGCAAAATGGGCGCGAAAAAGCAAGGCCAACCAAAATTTAAGTTTGATTGGTCTGTTTTGTCATGCTCGGAACCGGCTGACCCCTTGCGTTTTCATGAAATTTGTGTTAGAATGACACCGTCAATATGTACTCTGCCGGCGGGAGTTCTGCCGCTCCGGGACAAATTATGAAGTTTGTCCTATCCGATCAGCCCCAGCCGTTCCAGCTGCCGGGCGTGCTCCGCGCCGGTGGAGATCAGGTAGATGCGGGTGGTCTCGATGGAGCTGTGCCCCAGCACGTCGGCCAGTTTCGCCACGTCCCGGCACACCTGATAGAAGGTCCGGGCGAACAGGTGCCGCAGGTTGTGGGGGAACACCTTGGAGGGCGACACCCCCGCCGCCCTGCACAGGGCCTTCATCTCCGCCCAGATCTGTTTTCTGGACAGCCCCTTTCCGCCTCTGGTGAGAAAAATCTCGCCGGAGGCGATTTTCTTTTCCCGGGCGTAGCCCAGCAGCTTCTTCCGCAGCTTGCCGGGGATCAGAATGACCCGCACCTTACCTTTTAAATGTATCTCCGCCCGGCCCTGTCGGGCCGCCTCCACGGTGAGGTATTGCACCTCGGACACCCGGATGCCGGTGGCGCAGATGGCCTCCATGAGCAGCTCCAGCCGCCCCTTTCCGCTCCGCCGGGCGGCGGCCAGAAGCCGGTCGTACTCCCGGCGGGTCAGCTCCCGGCCCTCCTCCCGGAAGAGCCGCCGCTGGAGCCGCAGCACCTTCACCCGGCAGTCGCTCCACCCCATGAAGGCGAAAAAGCGGTTCACCCCGCCCAACATCGCGTTGACCGTGTTGGGGCTGTAGCCCCGGGCGACCAGGTGCTCCTTCCAGGCGCACGCCGCCTCTTTTGTCGCCGAACCCCCGTCCAGCCAGGCGGCGAAGGCCCGCACGTGGCGCAGGTAGTTCTCCTCGGTTCCCGCCGCCCGCTCCTCCCGCCGCAGCGCCCTGGCAAAGTCCGCCAGTCCCTCCGCCGTAATCTGCCGTTCCGTCTGCATATCGATCCCTCCTGTTCGGTAGAATATCCTTATTCTCCCAAAATGGACAGGCGGCGATACATGGTTTTTCCCGGCCGCGAACAGCCGAAGCTTTTTTGAAAAAATTTTTCTCTCCCTGTTGACAAAGGCGCGTCCGCGTGGTAAGATAGGCCCGTAGTTAGTTATTGCTAACCTTTGGGGCTCGCCCCATTCTTTTCGCCTCATAAGTTAGAAATAACTAACTTCGCAAACCGCCGGGATAAGCGGCCAAAAAACTGCCATACTGTCTGTGTGCGGACCCGCGCCGGACGGCGGCCGTCCCCGGCACGCTGTACTTCCTCCCTTACTTTCTACCTCCCTACTCGTCTCCCCGCGCGGCTCCCCCCGCGCGGGGAGACACCCTATTTCTGCCGAGAAAGGAACTGCTGCCCCATGGACCAGAGCTTTGAAGCCACCCTGGTGCGCCAGTGCGCCCCCACCCTGGCCGGCCTGAAGCCCGGCAGCCTGTTCTGCGTCAAGTCCCCCGGCCCCGGCGCCGCCCGCCGGGCGGCGGAGCACTGGGACGGGCGGCTGCGCCCCCTGGGGCTGGGGGTGCGGCTGCTGCTGGAGCGGCCCGGGGACGGCTCCGCCCTGGTCTATGTGTACCGCCCCGCCCATCTGGGGCGGGTGCTGGCCCTGGCGGGCCGCCGCCGCTTCCTGGAGGGGGCGGGCTACCGATTGGGCGGCCCGGAGGAGCTGCTGGACCAGCTGGCCGCCCGCCTGCGGTCCCGGTCCGACTTCCCCCATGAGATCGGCCTGTTCCTGGGCTATCCCCTCCGGGACGTGGTGGGCTTCATTGAAAACCGGGGGAAGAATTTCACCTGCTGCGGCATGTGGAAGTCCTACGGCGACCCCAAGGCCATGGGCATCTGCTTTGCCTGCTTCCGCCGGTGCGTCAGCACCTACGTCCGGCAGTTCGAGGCGGGGGTCCCCATCGAGCGGCTGGCCGCCCCGGCGTGACGCCGGGCGGCAAAAAACCGGCGCGCCCATCGGGCGCGCCGGTCCGTCTATTGGTCCCGTTCCCCGCCGCCAAGGGCGTGGCGGGCGATCTTCTCGAAGGACTCGTCGCTGAGATCGTGCTCGATCTTACAGGCGTCGGCCGCCGCCACCTCCGGGCTGACCCCCAGGCGGATCAGGAACTGGGTGAGCAGCTTGTGCCGGGTGTAGATGCGCTGGGCGATCTCCTCCCCCGGGGGGAGAAGGGTGAGGAAGCCGTCGGCGTCCATCTCGATGTACCCGTTCTCCCGCAGCCGCTTCATGGCCACGCTGACGCTGGGCTTGGACAGGCCCAGGCGGTGGACCACGTCGATGGAGCGCACCGTCCCCTTCTGCTCCCGCAGGGCCAGGATGGCCTCCAGATAGTCCTCGGCGGATTCGTAGATGTTCACGGGCCGGCCCTCCTCGCACAAAGTGGTTTGTTTCAGGTTACCACAACGGGCCGGGAAATGCAAGGGGTTTCCCGGCCGGACCGCCCTCGGCGGCCCTTTGCCTTCCTCCCGCTCCGGAAAAATTTTTCCATCCCCCCTTGACAGAGGACAGTTAGTTGTGCTAAACTCATGCCGCAAGAGGGGTTAGGAAATCCTAACCGATGTGGAAAGCAGAAAGGAGGGTCCTGATGATGCCGCTGACAATGGCCGCGCCCGGCGAGCCGGTCACCATCCGCAGGATCACCGGAAAGGACGACGTGCGCCAGCGCCTGGCCGAGCTGGGCTTTGTGGTGGACACCGAGGTCACGGTGGTCAGCGCCCTGTCCGGCAGCCTGATCGTCCAGGTGAAGGACAGCCGGGTGGCCCTGGACAAGAGCATGGCCAACCGGATCATGATTTAAAGGAGGAGAGCCAAGTATGAAGACCCTGAAAGACGTCAAGGTGGGCGAGGACTGCGTGGTGGCCCGGCTCCACGGGGAGGGCCCCGTCAAGCGCCGGATCATGGACATGGGCATCACCAAGGGGGTCGCCATCCATGTGCGCAAGGTGGCCCCCTTGGGCGACCCCATGGAGCTGAACGTGCGGGGCTATGAGCTGAGCATCCGCAAGGGCGACGCCGAGATGATCGAGATCGTGTAGGACGGGGGCTTGCCCCTGGATACGGTCCCGCCGCGGCAGGCGGCGGCGTTTTGCCGGAAATATATCCCGGCAAGGCAGATCCAACGAGGGGCGCGTCCGCGCCCATAGATTAGCTATCACTAACCTTTTAGAAAGGAAGAGAGCGCAAATGGAGATCAAAATCGCCCTGGCGGGCAATCCCAACTGCGGCAAGACCACCCTGTTCAACGCCCTCACCGGCGCCAACCAGTACGTGGGCAACTGGCCGGGGGTGACGGTAGAGAAGAAAGAGGGCCGGCTGAAGGGCCACAAGGACGTGGTCATCCAGGACCTGCCCGGCATCTACTCCCTGTCCCCCTACACCCTGGAGGAGGTGGTGTCCCGGACCTACCTGGTGAAGGAGAAGCCCGACGCCATCCTGAACATCGTGGACGGCACCAACATCGAGCGCAACCTGTATCTGACCACCCAGCTCATCGAGCTGGG
>CALWYA010000006.1 GCA_944385645.1 uncultured Oscillospiraceae bacterium | reverse complement strand
GTCTTGCCCGTCCCCGTGGGGGCCTTGGCGATGACGTCCTTCCACTCCATGAAATAGGGGATGGCCCCCACCTGGACCGGGGTGGCCTGGACGTAGCCCTTCCGGTCGATGGCCTGCATGACCTCGGCGGACAGGCCCATCTCGTCATAGCGCCCGGTCTCGCTCACATTCTGTCCGTTGATTTCCATTTGGATCGGTCCTTTCTGTCTCCTCTGATCTCAGGCCCTCCCAAACTGCTCAACGCCCCTTCCGGCGCGGGCCCGGATCCCGGGACGGCGCGGCCGTCCCGTAACTTATTTATTTTATCCTGATTTTTCCCGCTTGTCCATCCCAAATCCAAACTTTTCGATTCCCGCGCGCCGAAAATCCAGCAGGCATCTCTCCAGACGGCAAAAAACGGCCCGCCTTCCGGGGAAGGCGGGCCGCAGGGGGAAAACAGGGGTGTTACCAGAAGAAGGACCCGAAGGGCCACTGGTAGTAGCCGCTGCCGCCGGAGCCCTGCTGACTCTGCTGGTTCTGCTGCTGGATGGGATTGGCCGCCTCGGTCTCGGCGTTCTTCTCGTCCAGGGTGACTGTCAGCTGGATCTCCTGCTGATTGCGGATGACGGTGAGCACGGCGGTGTCTCCGGCCTTATAGTCGGTGGACAGGGCGGCGGTGAGGGCGGAGGGGGAGTCCACGGCGGTGTCGTCGATGGCGGTGATGATGTCGTTGACCTGCAGGCCGGCCTTCTGGGCGCAGGAGCCCTCGGCCACGTAGGAGACGGCGGCGCCGGCAGGGATGCCATAGAGCTGGGCCTGCTCATTGACCTCCTTCACCTGGATGCCCAGGTAGGGCTTGCCGGTGACATAGCCGTGCTCGATCAGGTCGGAGAGGATCTCCTTCACGTCATTGATGGGGAGGGCGAAGCCCAGACCCTCGGCGGTCACGCCGGAGGTGGACTCGGTGTACTTGGCGGATACGATGCCCACCACGTTGCCGTAGCTGTCAAAGAGGGGGCCGCCCGAGTTGCCCGGGTTGATGGCGCAGTTGGTCTGGAGCACGTTCAGGGTGATGGCCACCTTCTGCTGGGTGTCGGGGTCGGTGCCGGTGGTGGTGATCAGCCGGTCCAGAGCGGACACCATGCCGTCGGTGAAGGTAAAGGTCAGCTCGCCCAGGGGGTTGCCGATGGCGTACACCGGCTCGCCCACCACCAGCTGGTCGGAGTCGCCCAGGGTGACAGGCTGCAGGCCGGTGGCCTCGATCTTCAGGACGGCCACGTCGTTCTCCTGCTCGCCGCCCACCAGCTTGGCGGTGTACTTGTCGCCGTTGGCGAAGGACACCTGGATGTCCACCGAGGAGTCGTTGACGGCCTCCTCGATCACGTGGAAGTTGGTGACGATGTACCCGTCCTGGGTGAGGACGAAGCCGGAGCCGCTGGCGGCGGAGGTGGTGGTCTGGCCGAAGATGTTCACGGTGGTGTTCACCGTGATGCCCACGCAGGAGGCCAGGTTGGCGGCGTATAGCTGTTCGGGGGTCATGGGCTGCCCGTTGTTGCTGTTCACCATGGTGTCCACCTCGGGCCGGGCCCCCTCGTAGATCACCGTGTCGGGCTGCGTCATGTGCTGATAGAGGGCGGCGCCCCCCGCGCCGGCCCCGGTGCCCACCACGGCGCAGGCCAGGACCAGGGCGGCGATCCGCGCGGCCCGGTTCTTTTTCTTCCCGGGCCCCCCGGGCTGAGGGGCGCTGTACTGGGGCTGATTGGTGGGGGTGGGGTCCACATAGTCCCCGAAGCCGCCCCGGTAGCCGTCGTTCTCGCTGTTATAGAAATTGAAATCATCCATGATGATGTCGCTCCTTTGCGGGCGGCCGGACCGGCCGCCCTATTTTCTCCATTCCCTTTGGAACTGTGCCTATGATAACTCGGAAATATGAAGAAAGCGTGAAGAAAAACGGGGAACTTTTTGAACTTTTTTGGAGCGCAGCCCCGCAGAACAGAACTTCCCGCCCCCGGGAGGGCGGGAAGCGTTTGACAGCGGGGCGGGCGGCGGCTCTAGTTCTCCGGGTCGCCCGGCCGGTGGGCCAGAATGGCCAGGATGTCCCGGGCGGCGGCCTCCAGGTCCAGGCGAAGCCCCCGGAAGATGCCCATGGCCGCCAGATTCAGGAAAATGAGCAGGATGGTGGGGCCCAGGATCATGCCCAGCACGCCCCCCACCTTCATGCCCACGTAGATGCTCACCAGGGAGAGGATGGGGGACAGCCCCGTCTGGTCGCCCACAAACTTGGGCTCCATCACCCGGCGGAACAGGGCGATGATGCCCCAGATGACCATGAGCTTCACGGCGGTGGAGAAGTCCCCCATGAACAGGGCGATGAAGGCCCAGGGGACCATGACGGTCCCCGCCCCGATGATGGGGATAAAGTCCATCACCGCCAGACCCAGAGCCAGCAGCAGACCGTAAGGCTGCCGGATGACGAAGAAGCCGATGAGCAGGATGAAGAACACCCCCACCGACAGCAGCAGCTCTGCCTTCAGATAGCCCCCGAAGGCGCCCAGGGAGATGGCCTTCACCTGGACCAGAAAGCGCATCAGCCCCTCGTCCACGTGCTGGGCCATCCGGGCCCGGAGATAGGGGAAGTCGGCGGTGAGGAGATAGGTGGCCATGATGAAGATGACCAGGGCGATGACAAAGGAGGGCAGGCCCATGGCCTTCTCCCCCGCCACCCGGCCCAGAGCGGCCAGGGCGTCGGGCACCGCCACGTTCAGCCACTCCAGCAGGCTGTCCACCACCCCCTGGACCAGCTCGGTGATCTGGGGGGGCACCAGGGTGAGCAGGTTGGACAGGAGAACTTCCACCTGGTCCAGGGTGGACTGGAGGCTGGCCAGCAGGCCGCTCCAGTTCTGGACCAGGGAGACCAGCTGTCCCACCGCGGCGTATCCCAGCAGGCCCGCCCCGGCCCCCACCAGGGCGAACAGGACGATGAGCACCAGGAAGGACAGCAGGCTCCGGTTCCACCCCAGCAGCCGCTGCAGCCGGCGGACCGGCCCGTTGAGCAGGGCGGCGGCAATGAGAGCGCACACGAAGGGCGCGAACAGGGACAGCAGGGGCGGCCCGAAGCGCCATATCAGCCATACCGCCGCGGCGATCAGCAGGACGCGGATGGCCAGCCGCAGCCACAGCGCCCCCCTCTGCCGCCAGGTCAATTCGTCCAAGCCCATATCCGGGACCCCCTCTTTTAACATGCTCCCAATTTCACGTTGTGTTTCCGGGTTTCAAATTTTTCTTCGCGTTCCCGCCCGCCGCGGGAGCGGGAACACAGAAAAGGATTGGGAGGTAGCCTTATTATGCTACCTGAGAATACCACAAAAAGAGTGAATAAAATGTAAATTCATACGGGCGGGCCCGCCCTTGACAAGTCCCGGCCCCATCTCCTATACTGGGGGAGATCTACAACAGGAGAGGAGGGTCCCCCATGACCAAGAAGGAGCTGCTGGACCGCTTTGCCCATGGCGGAGAGGAGCGGGTGCTGCTGGCCCGGGCGCTGGACAAGCTGGAGCTGGCCCAGAACCGGGGCGTCCCCGCCCACACCCCCTTCCTCTCCCCGGGGGAGCAGGCCGCCCTGTCCGATCTGCTCTCCGCCTGGGGCCATCCCCGGCACCTGTTCTGGGGCGGCTATCCCGACGCTGAGCGGCGGGTGTGCGCCTTCCTCCCCGACTGGCAGGAGGAGGACGGCCTCCTCTCCGACCCGGAGGGGCCCCTGGCCGCCCTGGAGGCCAAGTTCCCCCCGGAGGCCGGTCTGGGTCACCGGGACATTCTGGGCTCCCTCATGGGGCTGGGCATCACCCGGGAGAAGGTGGGGGACATCCTCCTGCCCGGGCCCGGGGTGTGCCAGGTGGTCGCCCTCCGGGAGGCCCTGCCCATCCTCCTGTCCCAGTGGGAGGGGGCGGGGCGGTGGAAGGTCCGGCTGGAGGCCATCCCCCTGGACCGCCTCGCCCCAAAGCCCGCCCAGGTGAAGACCATCCGGGACACGGTGGCCACCCCCCGGCTGGACGCGGTGCTGGCCGCCGGCTTCTCCCTGTCCCGCTCCAAGGCGGCGGGCTGCATCTCCGCCGGGAAGGTGGCCGTCAACCACCGGGAGTGCCTGAAAAGCGACAAGCTGGTGGAGGAGGGGGACGTGCTCACCTGCCGGGGGCTGGGCAAGTGCGTGGTGAAGGAGGTCCCCGGCCAGTCCAAAAAGGGCCGCACCATGCTGGTGCTGGAGCGATACATCTAAAAACAAGACATCCCGGACGGAGGGATCTGCTATGACCATCGGCCACGCCGCCGTCTATGTGCGGGATCTGGAGGGGGCCCGCACCTTCTTCGAGACCTATTTTCAGGCCGCCAGCGGCCCGGAGTACCACAACCCCGACACCCACTTTCGCTCCTATTTTCTCGCCTTCGACGGCGGGGCCCGGCTGGAGCTGATGACCCGTCCCGGTCTGGGGGACCCTCCCGCGGGGCCGGGGGTGGGCTGGGCCCATCTGGCCCTCTCGGTGGGCAGCCGGGCGGCGGTGGACGCGCTCACCGGCCGGCTGGCCCGGGCGGGGTATTCCGTCCTCAGCGGCCCCCGCGTCACCGGGGACGGCTATTATGAGAGCTGCGTGGCCGGCCCGGAGGGCATCCAGCTGGAGATCACCGTGTAAGAGAGGAGACTGTCACCCCATGGAGCAATACAAGATCGACCGGATCAACGAGCTGGCCCGCAAGGCCAGGACGGCGGAGGGCCTCACCCCGGCGGAGCTGGCCGAGCGGGAGGCTCTGCGCCGGGAGTATATCGACGCCCACAGGCAGAGCCTGATCCGCCAGCTGGAAAACACCTATATTCAGTACCCCGACGGCACCCGGAAGAAGCTCCAGCGGCGTCCGGGCCCCGCGGGCGGCAAAACCTGAACGGTTCCTTTGCTTGACATCCGCCGCCGGTTTTGGGATAATACCACCGGATATTCCCGGCCGAGGGCCGCGGACCCAACAGAAAGGAGACTTCCTCATGTCTCGTGTGAAATTTACCACCGACTCCGCCGCCGACATCCCTGTGGAGCTGCAGAAGGAGCTGGACATCCAGGTGCTCCCCTTCCCCATCGCCATGGGGGACGAGGAGTACGCCGACTGCGTGGACTTCACCCCCGACCAGTTCTATGAGATGCTGCTGGCCGCCCCTCAGATCCCCACCCACGCCCAGCTCAACGCCTACACCTTCCTGGAGCTGTTCAACGGGGCCTTCGAGGCGGGATACACCGACCTGATCCACACCTCCATCAACGCAAAGGGCTCGGCCACCTATCAGACCGCCCTCCAGGCCCGGGATATGTTCTACCACGACCACCCCGAGGCCCAGGGCGCCTTCTCCATCGAGCTCATCGACTCCCGGACCTACACCATGGCCTATGGCTGGGCGGTGGTCCAGGGGGCCCGGCTGGCCGCCGGCGGGGCCTCGGCCCGGGAGGCCGCCGACCTGATCCGGGACTGGCTGGACCATGTGCGGGTGCTCTTCGCCCCCCTGGACCTGCGCTTCGCCAAAAAGTCGGGCCGCATCTCGGCGGCGGCCGCCTTCATGGGGGAGGCCCTGGGGCTCAAGCCGGTGATGACCTTCGAGGGCGGGGACTCCAAGATCCTCAGCAAGGTGCGGGGGGAGAAGAACGTCATCGCCTCCCTGGTGGACCTGTGCCGGAAGGAGCGCCGGGACGGCACCCCCTGGCTGCTCATCCGGGGCAACAACCTGGAGCAGGCCGCCCGGCTGAAGGACGCCTGCACCGCCGCATTGGGGGAAGGCCCCGCCCTGGAGTACCCCATCGGCGGCGTCATCGCCATCAACGCCGGCCCCAACCTGGTGGGGCTGATCTACCGCACCTGACGGCCCCTCCACGGCCGCGGGGACGCCCTGCGGGGCGTTTTCCGGACAAGCTGCGGCGGCCGCCCCAACGGGGGCGGCCGCTTTTTTCCCCGCACGGCCTTGACAAACGCCCTGGATTGCGGGTAAAATAAATCAAATCGTGGTATTATGAACGCGAAGGCCGCACTACACCCGTCCGGATGTACTGCGGTATCTTGCTTTCTGGAGCAAACCGCGTCCGGCCCGGACCGGACGGCGCGGGCTCCGGGGGAGCGGAGAGGAGAGCCCATGGGAAAATTTGACGGCGTGCTGCTGGTCAGCGACTTTGACGACACCCTCTATGCCCCCGATGTGGCGGTGCCGGAGCGGAACGTGTCGGCCATCCGCTACTTTACCGGGGAGGGGGGGCGCTTCACCGTGGCCACCGGCCGGGCCCACCGCACCTTCGCCCCCTATGTCCATCTGGTCCCCCTCAACGCCCCGGTGATCTTGTCCAACGGGGCTGCCATCTATGATTTTCAGGCCGACCGGCCAGTGGAGCAGACCTGGCTGGACGAGGCCGCCCCCCGGGACCTGGGGGCGGTGCTGGACCGCTTCCCCTCTCTGTCCATCGAGGCCTACCACGGAGAGGACATCTATATCTGGAATCCCAACGAGATCACCCTGGCCCACATGAAAAAGGTCAACTGCGACTATACCCTGTGCCCGGTGGACCAGATGCCCGCCCCCTGGGTGAAGGCCCTGTTCCACCAGGACCACGAGACCCTCCTGGCCGCCCGAGGCTTTCTTCAGGAGACCTGCCCGGGCCGGTATGAGGCCATTTTTTCCAACCCCTGCTACCTGGAGATCACCCGCCGGGGGTGCAACAAGGGGGGAATGGTGGCCTGGCTGGCCGGGCTGCTGGACATCGCCCCGGAGCACATCTACTGCGTGGGGGACAACCAGAACGACATCCCCATGCTGGAGAAGGCGGACATCCCCTTCGCCCCCGCCAACTGCGCCCCGGAGGTGCGGGACTGGGGGGCCCGGGTCCTGTGTCCCTTCCGGGAGGGGGTCATCGGGGACATCGTGGACATTTTGGACAAGCTGTATTAAAAGCCGCGGAGCGCCGCCCATCGGGCGGCGCTCCGGTATTTTAGGGAAAGACGGCCCCGGAGAGGTCCAGGGGCTGCCCGCAGCGGTTGTCGATGTCGGTGCCGTTGCCCGCAAAGACGCTCCCCTGGAAGTTCAGGGGCAGGTCGGTGGGTACGCGCTCCAGCAGGACGGCGGTGCCGTTGTCCCGGAAGAGATTGTCGTTGTACATGGAGTGGCTGGCGCTGCCGCCGGCGGAGTCGAAGTGAAAGCCCACGCCGTTGCCGGTGAAGTCGCAGTCGATGACGTTGCCCCAGCTGATCCCGGCGCACAGCACGCCGGTGTCCCAACCGGTGAAGGCGCAGCTCTCCACCCACACCCGGGCCACAGCGGACAGAGCGGTGCCCGAGCCGGAGCCCAGGAAGGAGATGTCATACAGATAGGAGATCCAATCGACGGTCCCGGCCTCCAGCTGGAGGGGGGCGGTAAAGGTGGTGCGCTGCTCCCCCTGGGTGCTGCCGTAGAAGTTGAAGGACCGGGAGGCGGTGATGGGGACGGCCTCATAGGTCACCGCCGGCAGGTGGAGATTGATCTCCGCGTCCGGCTCCAGGGTGTCGGCCAGCTCGTCCAGCAGGGCCTGGAGCTCCGCCGCGGTGGACATGGGGGCGTCCGTGGGGTAGTAGTCATAGGTGCGGGCGGTGGAGACGGCCACCTCCTGCCGCAGGCGGATGGTGTCCCCGTTTTTCATGGTAAAGGTCCAGGTCATCTGGGCCGTACAGTCGGTGCTGACGGTGTAGTCCATCAGGCTGACCAGAGGGATGCCGGGAAAGGCGCTGTGGGGGGAAGGAGCGGTGCAGGAGAAATTCCCGCCGCGCCCCGCCACGGTGGGGAACTCGGCGGTGACTCGCTCCACCTGCTCCAGGAAGGCCGCTCCCCCTGCCCCGCCGTCGATGTACAGCAGGACGGGAGCGCGGTAGGGCTCCCCGGAGACGGCGGTGGAGATCTCCCGGCGGGGGAGGGGCTCCGGATGCTCCGCTGAGTTGGTCAGGAACAGGCGGTAGGGGACGCCGGACAGAGGATAGGTCACCTCGCCCGTCCCCTCGTACACCTGGGGCCGGGCGGCCCAGACCCACAGGGTCCCGCCGCCCAGAAACAACAGGAGGACCAGGACCGGCATGATCCGGCGCAGGGTCCGCCGCCCGCCCCGGGAGGGAGGGGACAGGGACCGGCGCCGGTTGACGCTTTGGGCGCAGCGGGGGCAGAAGGAGGCCTCCGCCGGCAGGGGGGCGCCGCAGTGGGGGCAGGTTTTGCAGTTGTCCGCCATGTCACAGAGCCTCCATCAGCCGCAGGATATTGGGGTAGCGCTTTTCCGGGTTTACCCGGGTGCACCGCTCCACCACCCGGCCCAGGCGTCCCGGGGCCAGCCGGACGGAGGGGTGCTCTCCGGTGAGCATCACGTTCAGGAGGACGCCCAGGGAGTAGATGTCGGCCCGGCCGTCGGTCTGGGACAGGCCGTACTGCTCCGGGGCGGCAAAGCCGGTGGTGCCCAGCACCTGGGTGTCCGTCCGGTGGTTGGGCTTGCGGAGCCGGGCGGCGTCAAAGTCGATGAGGACGGCCTCCCCGCCCCGGAGAATGACATTCTCCGGCTTCACATCCCGGTGGACCGCCCCCAGGGTGTGGAGCACCCACAGGGCCCGGCACAGCTGCCCGGCGATCTTCCGGGTCTCGCGGGGGGAGAACCGCCCGTCCCGCAGGAGGAAGTCCAGGGTGTCCCCCTGAATGAACTCCTCCAGCACCAGATGGTCCTCCCCCCGGCTGGCAACCTCCAGCACCTGGGGCAGGTTGGGACAGGCGCAGTCCAACAGGGCCCGGTACACCTCGGCGCTGCCCCGGAACCGGCGCAGGATGAACCGGCGCCCGGTGGAGCGGTGGCGCACCAGCGCCACCGTCCCCCGGGGGCTCTCCTTCAGCAGCCGGGCGGCCTCAAATTCCTCCCGCAGCGCGGTCAGCAGCCACTGGTAGATGGCGTCCACCTCCCAAAAATTTTCTCTGTCAGTATGCCCGCCGCATCTTGCTTCCACAGGCAAAGTATTGTACACTGAGTATAGTCGATTTTGATCCGGAAGTAAAGGGGGAGGCCCTCTTGCCAACCAAGACCACCAGCGACCTGCGCCGGGATATGGCTGCCCAGCCCAACCTGGACGCCTATCTGAACGACAGCAGACCCTACTTCACCGACCGGAAGCTGAAGGGCCTGCTGGAGAAGCTGTATGCCCGCTGCGGCTTCCCCAAGGCCACGCTGGCCCGCCTGGCCAATATGAGCGAGGTCTATGTCTATCAGGTGTTTGCCGGCCGGCGGCACCCCACCCGGGACCGGCTGCTGGCCCTGTGCGTGGGGCTGGGGGCCACGTTGGACGAGACCCAGGTTATCCTCCGCCAGGCCGCCTGGGGGGAGCTGTACCCCCGGATCGAGCGGGACGCCATTATCGCCCACGGCATCGTCCACGGGGCCTCCCTGAATGAGATCAACAACAGTCTGTGCGCCCGGGGGGAAGAACCCCTGTGCTGAGCGGCGCGGGATCCGCCCCCGAGAGGGGGCGGTTTTTTTAATCAACAGAGCCGGACCGCCCATTTGGGCGGTCCGGCCGGCTGATGAGAATAGAGAGGGGGAAGAGCGAATTGCTGGTCAGCGCCTTGCTTAGAAGAACAGCGGGCACAGGCAGGCCAGGACAAAGATGGGGATGTCAGAGGCGATAAAGGTAGGCACGCAGGTGTCCCAGATGTGGTCGTGCTGGCCGTCGGCATTCAGGCCGGCGGTGGGGGCCAGAGTGGTGTCGGACACGGGGGAGCCGGTGTCGCCGATGGTGGAGGCCGCGGCGATCAGCATGGTGGTGGCGGCCAGGCCCATACCCAGCTCGGAGCACAGAGGCACATACAGCACGGCCAGCACGGGCACGGTGCCGAAGGAGGTGCCGGTGCCCATGACGATGACCAGGCCCACCAGCATCATCACGAAGGCACCCAGGAACTTGTTGCCGCCGATGAAGGCCAGGGAGCTCTCCACCAGCTCGGCCACGGCGCCGCTCTCGCTGAGCACCAGGCTGAACCCGTTGGAGGCCAGCATCACGAAGGCGATAAAGCCCATGAGCTGAACGCCCTCATCCACGATCTTGTCCATGTCGGACCACTTGACGGCCCGGGTCAGGAACATAATGGCCAGACCCACGGTGGCACCCAGGGGAAGAGACTCGGTGAGCAGCTGCACGCCCATGGTGGAGACAGCAGCCACCAGAGCCATCCAGTGCTTATAGGTCATGGTGGTGTCTACCGTGTCCAGGTCCACCGCCACGCCCTCGATATTCTTATACTCCCGGGGCTTGCGGTACAGCACCAGCACGGCGAAGATCAGACCGGCCAGCATGGCCAGGCCCAGGGGCCAGGTGTACTGCCAGACCTCGAACTTGCCGATCTCCATTCCGTTCTCCGTGATGTTGGTGGACAGAATGCCGTGGTACAGGCCGCCGAAGCCGAAGGGAATGGTCACATAGGGGGCCCGAAGGCCAAAGCCCAGGGCGCAGGCCACCGCACGGCGGTCGATCTTCAGCTTGTTCATCACGATCAGCAGGGGCGGGATCAGGATGGGGATGAAGGCCACGTGGACGGGAATCAGGTTCTGGGAGAAGCAGGCGAAGAAGGCGATCAGAAACACGAAGGCCAGCCGCTTACCGCTGACCAGCTTGGCGATTTTCACCGCGAGGATGTCAGACACGCCAGTGTAGCTGATGGTGGCGGCCAGACAGCCCAGAAGGACGTAGGCGATGGCGGTTTCCGGGTCAGTTCCGCAGCCGGAAATGAAATTGCCCATCGTGGTCTTAATGTCCATACCGGACACAAGGCCGGCCACGATGGAGGCGATCACCAGAGACAGCAGCACATTGACCCGCAGGAAGCAGAGTACCAGCAGGACAATCACTGCGATGACGACAGGGTTTGTCAGGATCATACAAAAACCTCCCATTTCACTTACAAGATCGTTGATATTTGCTTGGATGCGCCGGGACCTGCCCCCCCTTCTGGTTCGGACTTGATCGACAGAGATTCCCCTCCAAGGGCAAAAAAAGACCGCGAACGATGTATCTTGTGGGGGTGTCGTCCGCAGGGAACATCATCCGGGGCCGCGATTTTGCCTGCCTCTGTCAGATGGCCATTTCCGATTGGTATATGAATACTATACTATGTATTTTATAGAAAATCAATAAAATTCCCGTAAAGATTATACGAATTTTGTTGAAAATGCATTAAATCAGAGCAATAATTGTCCAGCGCGCTAACACGCCGCTTCGATCTGCCCGCACAATGCGGACAAATGATACGGTCCCCGGATGCGTTCATCCGGGGGCCATATCATTTCTCAGTCAATCGGAAGACGCCCGCCTGTCCGGCTCCCGTCACAGGTCTAGGCCCCGCCAGCGGTCAAAGCAGGCGAAGATCTCCTGCCGCCGGGGCCGGGCCAGGGCGGGGACGCCGGCGCGGCCGGGACACAGGGCCTCCAGCCCCTGCCGGTCCAGCAGGACCTCCAGGGCGTCCACCACCTGTTGGAGGGTATGGCGCCCGTCCAGCAGCTGCCGCTGGGCATACAGCAGGCAGTAGCCCAGGGCGGAGAGCTGCTCGCTGTCGACAAGCTGCTCCACATACCGCAGGTCAATGGTTTCCCGGTCCAGAGACACGCTGTCCCGGCCCTGGGTCCGGATCTTGACCCGGTCCCCCTCCTGGGCCCGGCCGGGTTTGGGGCGGCGGGCAAAGGCGGGCGGGGGCGCGGGGGGCAGGGGGTCGCCGGCCAGAGGGAAGGCGGCCGCCTCCCGTTTTGCCAGGGCCGTGATGTCCTTCGGCGTATATCGGTCCATCTGGATGACGCGGTCGGCGGCGTGGAACCAGGCCCCGGAGCTGCCCGCCACGATGACGGTGGACACGCCGTGGACCTCATACAGCTCCCGGACCCGGTGGAGGAAGGGGGTGATGGGCTCCATGTCCCGGTGGATGACCCGCTCCATCAGCTCGTCCCGCACCAGGAAGTTGGTGGCGCTGGTGTCCTCATCCAAAAGGAGCACCTGCGCCCCCGCCTCCAGGGCCTCCGACACATTGGCCGCCTGGGAGGTGGAGCCGCTGGCGTCCTGGGTGGTGAAGGCGGCGGTGTCCTTCCCATTGGGCAGGTGGTTGATAAACAGGGAGATGTCGGTGTTTTGGATGCTCCGGCCGTCCTCGGCCCGGATCTTCACCGCCGTGGGGTCGGTGATCACGTACTCCCGGCCGTCTCCGGCCACGTGGTCATAGACGCCCAGCTCCAGGGCCTTCAGCAGGGTGGATTTTCCGTGGTAGCCGCCCCCCACGATGAGGGTGACCCCCCTGGGGACCCCCATGCCCCGGAGCTTTCCCCGGTGGGGCAGGTCCAGCTCCACCGCCAGCTCCGGAGGCGATTGGAAGGCCACCGCGCCCTTCATGGGCCGCTGGGACACGCCGGATTCCCGGGGCAGGACGCTGCCGTCGGCCACGAAGGCGCACAGGCCCAGCGCAGAGAGCCTTTGGCGGATATACAGCTGGTCCTCCGCCAGGTCGGCCGCCGCCCGGAGCTTCTCCGGGGCCCAGCTCTGGTACAGAAGGGCCCCCTCCACGCACCGGGGCAGCAGGTCGAACAGGATCTTCTCCAGCTCCCGGGCGTTGATGGTCCGGCCATTCGCGGGGAAGCCCACCTCCAGCCGAAGCAGGACCGCCCCGGTCCCGGGGTCCAGCCGGCAGGCGGTGCGCTCCAGCACCTCCTGGCCGCAGCGGCTGACGGAGATCAGGCCGCTGTGGCCCGAGCCTCTGGCCTGATAGCTGAACTGTGCGGCCAGGGCGCCGAACCGGCGGGTCAGCTGATCCTGGAGGGCGGCGCGCTGGCAGGGCAGGCGGTACAGCGCCGGGGGGAACCCCGCGGTCCGGCCGTCCACCTGGACATGGAGCTGGGAGGGGGCGGCGAAGGGGTCCCCCTGGACGTGGTCAATGGACAGCACATAGCCGGGGAACTGCCAGCTGCCCCGGGTGTCCTTATAGGCGGGGTAGCTCCGCCGGTCGATGCGGGAGAGCAGCTCCCGCAGGTCTCTGGATGTCTGCATGTGGGTGTCCTCCTACCGGAATCCGTACCGCCGGGCGAGGGCCTCCAGCTCCTCCGGCCCGGCCTGACGGATCTCCTCTTCGTCCAGGAGCATGGCCCCCAGGCCGGAGCACGCTCCGGCGTATCCCTCGTCCAGCAGCCGCTGGCGCAGGGCCTGTGTTGAATCGTTCTGGTTTTCCATGGATGATTCCTCCTCCAGTCAGGGCGTTTCCCGCCGGTATGATACCCCGAACAGGGCGGGAAGGCAAGGGAAACAAGGGACGCGGACCCGCCGCGCCGAAGCACCGGGGACCGGCTGTATTCAGTATAGCGCGGAACCGGGGAAAGTCAAAACAATTCCATCCTGAGCTGGCGGCGACTTGACACGGGAGAAAAAGAGGGGTACAGTACCAGTATCGGAGACCGCGCGCGGTTTTGAAAATGAGGTGTTGCAACATGATTCTCGCGGTAACCTATGAGAACGGCCAGGTGTTCCAGCATTTTGGGCACACCGGACAGTTCAAGCTCTATCAGATCGAAGACGGCGCTGTGACGTCCAGCCGGGTGGTGGATACCAACGGCAGCGGCCACGGGGCGCTGGCGGGCTTTCTGGCGGCCCACCGGGTGGAGGCGCTGATCTGCGGCGGCATCGGCGGCGGGGCCCGGGCGGCTCTGGCCGAGGCCGGGATCGCCCTCTACCCCGGCGTGGAGGGCGCGGCGGACCAGGCGGTAACGGACTGGCTGGCGGGGAAGCTGGCCTATGACGCGGACGCGGTGTGCGACCACCACGAGCACGACCACGGCCAGGACTGCGCCGGCCACGACTGCGCCCAGGACCACCAGGGCTGTCCAGGCAACCACCCGGGCCGATAAGAGCGGGAAAAGCGGGGGAAAAGTCCTCGCTTTGCTCGCTGGCCGCCTTGCCGGGCAAGGAGGCAGGGTTTTGAAAAGCAGAGGCAGGCGCCAGACGGCGCCTGCCTCTGCTTTTTGTGGTTTTTTCGCGGGGAGCGGGTTACCGGGCCACGTTCTCCAGGAAGTTCATGAAGATCTGGGCCACTTCCGCGCGGGTCGCGGTGCCGCTGGGGGCCAGCAGGCCCTCGCCCCGGCCGGAGATCAGACCGGCGTCCACCGCCCACTCCAGGGCGGAGACGGCCCACACGGAGACGCTGTCCGCATCCAGGTAGGAGCCCAGGGTGCGGCCGCCGTCCACGTCATAGCCCTTGTCCCGGGCGTAGTTGTACAGGATCAGGGCCAGCTGCTCCCGGGTCACGGGGTCGTTGGGCCCGAAGACCGTGTCGGAGTAGCCGGACATGAGGCCCTCGCTGGAGGCCCAGCGGACCGCCTCGCCGAACCAGGCGCCGCTGTCCACGTCGTCATAGGCCATCAGATAGTTGACCTGCGGCTTGTCCTCCAGCGCCCAGAGCATCTGGGCCACCATGGCCCGGGTCAGGGTGCTGTTGGGCGCGAACTCCCGGTCGCTGACACCGCTCATCAGGCCGGTGTCATAGGCATAGACCACCGCGTCATAGAACCAGTCGTCCGTGTCCACATCCCGGAAGGGGATGGCGTCCTCCTCCACGATCTCCGCGAAGGTGGCCTCCACGGTCACCCGACTGCGGGGCATCTCGAAGGTATAGCGGGTATCGCTCTGGCGCTCCAGGTCGATCCGGTCGCCGTCGGCGTCCCGGACCACCAGGCGGTCCAGCTCATAGCCGTCGTCGGGGCTGACGGTGATGGTCACGGTCTGGCCGCGGGAGGCGCGGCTGGGGGACACCCGGATGGAGCCGTTGTCCGTGTCCTCCACACTCACGTTGTAGCGGGTCACGCTGGAGCCGCCGCCGGAGGAGCCGCCGTGGTCATCGTCGTCGGTGCCGTCGATAGTGGAGCCGGTCACATTGCCCGCCGTCAGCTCGATGCTCACGGTAATGTCGCCGCTGTTTTTGTTGGTGATACTGCTGTTGACCTTATTGACGATTTCTGTATCGGTCGCACTGCCACCCATCGCAGTCTTCATGTTGGCAACCGTCGCGTCATCCACCCAAATCTGAGATCCGGCGGAACCAAAGGTCACATTGTCCACGGTCAGGCTGGGGATTTGTTCCTCATCATCTACACCGCTGCCCATGGCATACTCAATGTTGGCGTAGGGGAATACGTCCTCAGAACCCGTTACATCCTGAGGATACAGTTTAGTATCCTGGATGGTGACGTTCGTCGCTCCGTTGACAATAACAGAGGTCCAGGCGCCGCCGTTGACGGTGACATTGTTCAGGGTGCCGCCGTCGTTGCAGAAGAACTGCACGCCGTGCTTGAAGTTGGTGCCCGCGTTGATGGTCACGTTCTGGATGGTGACGTCATCAGCCCCCGTATTCACCGTGATGAACGCGCCGTTCTGAGGAGTGGACGCAGGTGCTCCAGTGTAGGTGATGCTGTGATCGTTGCCGTCCAGCGTCACGCCCTCGGGGATGGAAATGGCGGTGCTGGTCTCCACATCGCCCAGCAGGGTGACGGTCTTGTCGGTGGCACTGTTACCAGCCGCAGTCAGAGCCTCGGCCAGGTCTTCAAAAGCCTGATCGCCCACCATGATCACAGCGCCGGTATAAGTACCGGTAATATCGCCCTCCAGCTTATTGGTCACGCCGGCAGCATCGCTCAGCTGGATTTCAGAGTTCTCACCGGTGACGGTCAGCTTACCCCCCTGCGCGACCTGCAGACCGCCGGTCGCGTTGTCGGACATCACCACGGCGGAGCTGTTATAGCCCTCCGCCTGACAGGCATTGGTAACGGTCACAGTGCCGCCGGACTGAATCTCCAGCTTGCCGCCCGCATCATTGATGCTGATGCCGCGATACCCGACGTTGCTGACCGCTACAGTGGCTCCGTTTTCCACCGTGACGGAACTGGCGCTGAGGCCGTGGTCCCCGCAATTCTGGACCGTCACAGTAGAGCCCTCGCCAACTGTCCACACGCCGCCGTTGGTAGCGTTGCCGTCAATATCCTGAATGGTCAACTGGGAGTTCGTCATCTCCACCGAGCTGAGGTCGGAAGCCGTGACCTGGAACACCATCCCCCGCTGCAGGCTGTTCAGTTCCACGTTTGCATTTGTCAGGATCAGCTTGCCGCCGGTCCCGCTGTCGGTGTTATCCAAAATAAATCCGGTTCCGTCATACTTCCCGCCCTGATTCTCTGTATCCTTGGTACCATTGATCGTCATTTTGACACCATCCAGAGTCAGGCTGGCGTCGGCGGTAATGTTGAAGGCCCCGGTCCCCGGGCCGGCCGCCACCGTGGCGGTAATGGTCAGTTCTCCCTCCTGCATGGCGCTCTTCTGAATCTTGACGTCTTTGCTGATGGTATACTTAGCTGCATCCAGAGTCGCGCTTCGAATCAGGTCGATGGTGCCGCCGACCGCATCCAGATCTGTCAGCGCGTCAGCCAGGGAGCCCGCTTTCAGATCGCTGCCGGAAACCCAGACCGCCTCATCGTCCGCATCAATTGTCACACTGCCAAAATCAGACAGGTGATCTGTGGTCCAGCTCAGAGTATTGTCCTGATAGGTGGTCACCATGGACTCCAGCTGTCCGTTTTCGCCGATGTAGTAAACGACGACCTGCGATCCATCCGACACAGTCCCTTTATATGGAACAGAAATGGTGATCTTTCCGCTGCGCTCATTCTCGGAAGAAAACACAGGATTCCCACTCTCATCCACGGCGGACACCGTCCAGTCCGCCGGGCCGTTGGCATCCTCAGATTTCTGAATGGTCAGCGTCACGCTGCCGTTCCCGGCATTGTCGGCAATGCTGTTCCAGGCATTCTTGTCCAAAGTCACAGTGCCCACGTCAGTGGTAATTTCTACATTCTGCACCCCGGAAGCCTTTTGGACGGAGTTCAGCGCGGCGGCGCCCACCGTCACCTCGGTCTTGGTGATGCTTTCATCCGCAGCACCGTCTGTACCGGTAGCCACGTTGATTCGGATGGTCGCTCCAGCTGTGACCGAACCATCGCCGCTGCCTTCGTCGCTTTCACTTCCAGTATAGCTTCCATCCACAGTGGCAGAAGCGGTGTTGTCCGCACCGGTGCTGACATCAGCCTCCATACCCTCCTTGGGGCCGACGATCCAGGTGCCGTTATCCCTCTCAGTCGCAGCATAACCGGTGGGGATGTACGCCTCAATGCTGTCTTTATCCGGGAAAGTGCCGCCGGTGATGGAAATGTCAATTGTATACTTTCCCTCTTTGTCTCTGGTGATCGTCATCGCCTCATTGGCCACGGTAAAATTACCGCCGGAAATATTGACGGTACAATCACCGTAAACTCCTTTGGTTTTATCACCGACGTTCAGAGCAGCGTTACCCATACCGCTGGTGCCGTCGTCCCAATCACCGGTATCACCAGTACCTTGGCTGGCGATGGTTCCATCAGTGATATTCAACGTCCCGCGCATCATGGCAATGCCGCCGGCCGCACCGTCAATCACACCACCAGAGACAGTAGTAGTGCCGGACTGAGGCAGGTAGAGTGCATAGTCGGCAGTGGAAATCAACTCGCCGCCGGAAATATTGATAGTAGACGTTCCCGTGCTCGTGCCGTTGCCGCAGACTGCAAACCAGCCAGCCTCAATTGTACCGCCGGTCATGGTGAAGTCCGCACCGTTCATCAGACCCACGCCGTACTGTCCATTACTTGCAGGAGATTCAAATACCGCTTCAATGATACCGTTCTCCATAGTGATGGAAGCATCTTCACCATTGGCATAGACCATACCCGTTGTATAGCCATTTCCGTACTTCGTCGTGGAGACGATTTTTCCGTTACCCTCAGCAGAGTTATCACAGATTGTCAGATGCCCAAGGACTTTGATTGCCGCATTATTATGCGCCTTGATCTCTTGACCGTTCAGATCCAACGTCAGGGACTTTTCGGCAGGAATGACCACCTGCTGCGTCCCCTCAATCTGCGTACCCGCCTTCATCACAATGGTAGAACCGCTCGCCGCATCCTCCACCGCCGCGGCCAGGGTGGCATAATACTCATCGTCCACCTGGGCCACAGAGTTTTCCTCAGACAGTTTTGTTACGGTATAGCTGGTCTTTCCACCAGTTGTCTTTTCCTCAACAATGTATCCGGGAGCACAAAAATCCGTCCCAGCGCCCTCCGCTCTGCAATTACTGGGATTGAATCCCACGAAGGTTCCACCGCTGACCGTGATGGACGCAGTGCCGTCTTTATAGTGGGCATCATAACAGTTCAAAACATATTCGTCGGGATACTCCTCAGAATATTTCTGCAGAACAGAGAACGTGCCACCATTGACAGTCAATTCTCCCGCAAAAACATAAACCGTATGAACGTTACCCACAAACGTTCCGTTTTCAATGGTGCATTTGCTCGTTCCGTCGTACAAATCAATCGCATAGCTGTCATCTTCCGCAGCCCGAAGTGTACCTTCCCCTGTGACGGTAAGGTTTCCCTCCTCCGCGACCCGAATCAAAGACCAGTGCTTGATATTATTCTCTTTATCATCCTTCCAAATTGTGGTGCCAGCGGCAGGCGCAATCGTCTTCCCATTCAGATCCAGCGTAAGTTCTTTTGTGATGACGATTGGTTCTGTAATGTCAATATTGCTGTCCAGCGTCACAGTGCCGCCCTCCGGGGCAGCTTCAATTGCCGTTTCCAAGGCATCCTGCGTAGTAATTGCTGCGACAGTTGCCGCATCCCCGCTCCCCACTTCATCAGTGGGCTCCGTCCCCTGCTCGGGGTCCTCAACAGGGGTCTCCGTATCCGTCGCGGCCTCCTCGTCCGAGGGTTCATTGGTCAGAACTTGTTGTTCTGACCCGACCGGCTCCGAGCCGGTCCGGTCCTCCGTCCCCTCCGCCAGCGCCGTGACCGGCAGCAGGGACAGGGCCATGGCCAGAGTCATGGCGATGGCTAACAATCGTCTTTTCATGTGCAATCAACTCCCGCATAAAAAATATTTTGTACAGTGCGGCCTTGCAGGGAGCCTAAGGCTCGCTGCTAAACATCATTTATTATAACACATAAATAATTTTTTGTACAGATATTTTTGGCCGAAATCTTTGCGGATCGGAGCCTTTTTCGGGATAAGTCCCGCGGAGCAACAAAAAAGCCCCCGGGAGAGGGGGCTGGGACCTCCGGCGTGGAGAGAGGCGAAATGGGACATTACGCCGGGCACTGGCGGCCGGTGTGGTCGATGGTATAGTCGCCGGTGAGCAGGAGCTGGGAGATGGGGACGAAGGTGTAGCCCTCCCGGAGCAGGGTCTGGAGAATGGCGGGCAGGGCCTCGGGGGTGTGGAGGGCGGCGTTGTGGAACAGGACGATGGAGCCGGAGGAGACCTTTTCCGTGACCCGGCGGGTGATCTCGTCGGCGGACAGGTCCTTCCAGTCCAGGCTGTCCACGTCCCACTGGATGGGCTCCAGGCCGGCGGCGCGCACGGCGCTGATGGAGTGGTCGTCATAGTCCCCGTAGGGCAGGCGGATGAGGGTGGGGCGCACCCCGGTGACCGCCTCGATCTTGTCATTGCAGGCGGTCAGGTCGGCCAGGATCTCGTCGGCGGACAGCTGGGGATAGTGGGCATGGGTGTCGGAGTGGTTCATCACCTCGTGGCCGGCGTCGTGGAGGGCCTTCACCGACTCCGGATATTTGTCCACCCACTCCCCCACCACGAAAAAGGTGGCCGGGACCTGGTACTGCCCCAGGATGTCAATGAGCTGCTGGGTGTCCTCGTTGCCCCAGGCGGCGTCGAAGCTGATGGAGATCAGCTTCTGGTCATCCCGCTGGACACAGTAGATAGGCAGCTGCCGCGCGGCGGCGGAGGCCCCCACCACGGCGGGGGAGTTCACCACCCAGAACATGGCGGCTGCCAGAACCAGACAGGCCGCCGCGATCCACCACTTCTTCTCGATGAAAAATATTTTGACCTCCGCCCGGCGCTTCCACATGGGCCGCTCCACTCCTCTCTGTTCGGATGGACTATCCTACGCATGGGGGGAAGAAAATATGACGAAGTTTTCCCCGCCCCCTTGACAGGGGAGGCGTTTCTGAGTATAACTATATATAGTCACGAAAAGTCGGCTACGACACAAGATATTGCAGGAAGTGGGGAGCGGCCATGCGGGAGATCAAAAAGAGAAACGGCGTGATGGTACCCTTTGACGAGTCCAAGATCTACAATGCCATCTACGCGGCCAACAAGGCGGTCAAGGGCGAACCCATGGCCAGCATCGACTTCGAGTATCTGACCAAGAAGGTGTGCGCCGCCATCCCGGCGGGGGACTGCACCGTGGAGCAGGTCCAGGACATTGTGGAGTCCATGCTCATCCGGTACGACTATGAGAAGACCGCCAAGGCCTACATCCTCTACCGGGCGGAGCACGCCAAGATCCGCGAGGCGGAGTCCGACCTGATGAACATCTACAACGAGCTGACCTACGCCGACTCCAAGGACGCGGACATCAAGCGGGAGAACGCCAACATCGACGGCGACACCGCCATGGGCACCATGCTCAAGTACGGCTCCGAGGGGGCCAAGTACTATGTGGACCACTACGTCCTGCCCAAGGACATCGCCAAGGCCCACATCAACGGGGATATTCATATCCACGACAAGGACTTCTACATGCTCACCGAGACCTGCTGCCAGATCGACCTGATCAAGCTGTTCGAGCACGGGTTCTGCACCGGCCACGGGTATCTGCGCACCCCCCAGTCCATCATGAGCTACGCCTCCCTGGCCTGCATCGCCATCCAGGCCAACCAGAACGAGATGCACGGCGGGCAGAGCGTCCCCAACTTTGACTATGCCATGGCCCCGGGGGTGACCAAGACCTTCCGGAAGGAGTTTTTTGACGCCCTGGCCCAGAGTCTGGCCGCCCGGCTGGATCTGCCCTATGACGAGACCTATGACATCGCCAAGCGGGTCCAGAAGACCGCCCCCGAGCCCACCATCCGGAACGCGGATCGGTATGAGCAGCTGCTGGGGGAGTGGTACGACGGGGCGCTGGAGCACTTCGGAGTGGACCGGGAGACCCTGCTGGAGAGCGCCCGGGACGCCGCCCGGATCGCCTATACCAAGACGGACAAGGCCACCTATCAGGCCATGGAGGCCCTGGTCCACAACCTGAACACCATGAACTCCCGGGCGGGGGCCCAGGTGCCCTTCAGCTCGGTGAACTACGGCACCGACACCTCCCCGGAGGGGCGGATGGTCATGCGCAACCTGCTGCTGGCCACCGACGCCGGCATGGGCAACGGGGAGACCCCCATTTTCCCGGTGCAGATCTTCAAGGTGAAGGAGGGGGTCAACTACAACCCCGGCGACCCCAACTACGACCTGTTCAAGCTGGCCATCAAGACCAGCGCCAAGCGGCTCTTCCCCAATTTCAGCTTCCTGGACGCCCCCTTCAACCTGTCCTTCTACCGGGAGGGGGACTATAACACCGAGGTGGCCTATATGGGCTGCCGCACCCGGGTGATGGCCAACGTCCACGACCCCAGCAAGGCGGTAACCTGCGGCCGAGGCAACCTGAGCTTCACCTCCATCAACCTGCCCCGTCTGGGCATCGAGG